>NZ_QUIO01000010.1:0-120028 GCF_003480145.1 Ruminococcus sp. AM42-11
TCTCTCGTCATTACTGTTATAAAAAGTTCATTCATTTGAATGATGATTCGTTAAGAATTTTCGAGAATCGTATGTGTTTCACTGTTTAGTTATCAAGGTTGTTTGTCTGTCATCTCTTTGCGACAGCTTGTTTACTTTACCATATCTTCCAAATCTTGTCAAGCACTTTTTTCAAAAGTTTTTGAGATTTTCAAGATTCTGTCTAAAGTTGTTGTTTTCTGTCGTTCTGTTCAAGCGACTTGGTTACTTTATCATAAGTTCAGTCATTTGTCAACAGTTAATTCGAATTTTCTGAAAACTATTTTATTTTTCAGCATTTCAGAAGCAATTCCTTGCGACAGCTTGTTTACTATACCACTGCCGCAAGGAATCGTCAAGCACTTTTTACAAAAAAATCCATATTTTTTTACAGGTTATCATTGCTTACTTTTTCAAGTATTATTTTTCTATATATTTTTACAAATGTAAACATAAAACCTATTTACTCATAATATACCGAATCGCCTCCTGAATCTGTCTCACATACACCAGCTTAATCCCATCAGCTTTTTCCACCGAGCTTCTGCACACTTCCGGCAGGATCACGGTGTCAAATCCCAGCTTTTTCGCCTCCTGCACTCTCTGCCCCGCCATACTTACGGCACGTACTTCTCCACTAAGTCCAATTTCACCAAAAGCCATCAATTTGTCTGGAATTACAATATCCTTCATGCTGGATGCAATTGCCAGGCAGATTCCAAGATCAATCGCCGGTTCTGTCATCTTCATCCCTCCGGCAATATTTACATAGGCGTCAGAAGAAGCAAGATGAAGCCCAACTTTCTTCTCCAATACAGCCATGAGAAGATTGACCCTGTTAAAATCCGTTCCCACAGCAGTCCTTCTTGGAATACCAAAATTACTCTCACAAACCAATGCCTGAATTTCCACAAGGATCGGGCGTGTTCCCTCCATAGAACATGCCACAACACACCCTGACGCGTTCTCAGGACGTCCCTCTAAAAGATACTCCGAAGGGTTTGAAACTTCTTCAAGACCAGTCCCCTGCATTTCAAAAACGCCAATTTCATTGGTAGAACCAAATCGATTCTTCACCGCACGCAGAATCCGATAGGAAGCGTGTCTGTCTCCCTCAAAATAAAGCACTGTGTCAACCATATGTTCCAGCACTCTCGGACCTGCCACATTGCCCTCCTTGGTCACATGACCAACAATGAAAATCGTTATTCCAAGACCTTTTGCAATCTGCATCAGTACATTCGTAGACTCTCTTACCTGGGAAACGCTCCCCGGTGCAGAACCAATCTCCTCATCAAACATAGTCTGAATAGAGTCCACAATAGCTACATCTGGTTTCTTTCGTTCCATTACTTCTCGTACAGTATCCAGATTGGTCTCACATAAAAGCTGAAGGTTTTCGTTGAAAGTGCCGATACGGTTAGCACGAAGTTTGATCTGACGCAAAGACTCCTCACCGGAAATATAGAGGACAGAATTTCCATTCTCAGCCAGATTCCGGCACACCTGTAAAAGAAGGGTGGATTTTCCGATACCTGGATCTCCCCCCACAAGAACCAAAGACCCGGGGACAATGCCGCCCCCGAGTACTCTGTCAAGTTCCCCTATTTTCGTTGTCTGACGTTCATCCTCTTTCAGACTGATCTCCTTCAGAATCACTGGTTCAGACTGCTGCCTGGAAACGGACTTACCGCCTCCTGATGCCTTTTTCCCTGTAGATACAGGTTCTTCCGCAAAAGAATTCCAGGCCTTACATCCAGGGCACTGTCCCATCCATTTCGAGGATTCGTAACCGCACTCCTGGCAAAAATATACCATTTTTTTGTTTTTTAGCATTTTACAATTTTTACATCAACAGCTGAGCCATTTCCAAGCTCTACGCTGAAAGAAAGCTTTCCGCCAAGGTTAGTCTCCATTTTACCTGTACTTGCTCCGTCAAGATATACCTCATACTGTGCTTCTGCTTCAAGTTCTACAGTAATCTGTGCATCCTCCGGTCCCTCTACGCGAAAACTCATCTGGTTTCCGTCCTGTGCAAGATTGAATACAGCGGTACCTGGTACGGACTCATATACAAACATACCGTTGCGTTCCAGCTTGGTGATCTCCTTGAATGTTTTTACTTTATACATATCTCCCTGATGTGGGTAATCAGAAACCTTTGATTTCTGGTTCTTCTCATAATCTCCAAAGCTGATGGTACCATTTTCCTCTGTACGGATCAGTTCCTTTACTACTGCCATGATGCTTGTCCTCCCTAAGACTCTTTCGTTATGTTCTCCGGCGGATTTCTCCTCGCCAGATCCTTTTCACCGGTTTCCCCGATGTTGTACATATTATATAATAAAACTTTTTTCTTTGCCAGTACCTTATATAAAATTTATAGTAATTTTAGAAGATTACGTTACTGTTCAAACAGAATCTTACTTCACTATAAAACGAATTTCTTTATTTCTATACTGTACCTGCACGATGTCTCCCCGCTTGATTTTGCCCTCCAGGAGCTCATTTGCCAGCCGGTCTTCTATCTTGGACTGAATGGCCCGGCGAAGAGGTCTTGCACCGTATTTAGCATCAAATCCGGCTTCTGCAATATAATCTACTGCAGAATTCGTCACATTCAGATGAATATCCATCTGTTCCTCACAACGTTTTTCCAGTGATTTCAAGAGTAGAAGTACAATTTTACGGATTTCCTCCTTATTCAGGGTGTGGAATACCATAATCTCGTCAATTCGATTCAGGAATTCTGGTTTGAAAAGACGGCGCACTTCTTCCATAACGCCGGATTTCATTTTTTCATAATCCTTTTTCTCATCTTTCTGGGAAATAAACCCAAGCTGCTTCGGTTCTACGATTGCCTGTGCGCCCGCATTGGAAGTCATGATAATGATTGTCTGTTTAAAATCCACTTTTCTTCCGTGGGCATCTGTAATATGTCCGTCATCCAGCACCTGAAGCAAAATATTAAACACATCCGGATGTGCTTTCTCGATCTCATCAAAAAGAATAACACTGTATGGATTTCTGCGTACTTTTTCACTGAGCTGTCCGCCCTCATCATATCCCACATATCCTGGCGGAGAACCGATCAGCTTGGAAACACTATGTTTCTCCATATATTCAGACATGTCTACACGAATCATAGCCTGTTCGCTGCCAAATACAGCCTGAGCCAGCGCCTTGGAAAGTTCTGTTTTTCCAACGCCTGTTGGTCCCAGAAACAGGAAAGAACCAATTGGACGGTTCGGATCCTTCAATCCTACACGACCACGTTTTACAGCCTGAGAAACAGCACGAACCGCTTCCTCCTGACCAATCACGCGTTTGTGAAGTTCTTTTTCCAATTGAGCAAGGCGTCTGGTTTCTCCTTCTGTCAATCTTTGTACCGGAATTTTGGTCCAGTCGGATACAATGGAAGCTACGGCTTTTTCGTCCACTTTTCCGGATTTTCTCTGATTCTTCTTTTCTTCTTTTACTTGAAGCTGCTCAAGTCTGGCTTCTGCTTCCTTCTGTTTCTCCTGACATTCTTTGGCAAGACTTAAATAACCAGTTTTGATGGCACGCTCTTTCTCCTGAAGGATTTCCTGAATCTCACGGCTTAAATCCTCAATCTCGGAAGAAGCCTGATATCCGGAAAGCTGTACCTTAGAAGCAGCTTCATCAATCAGGTCGATTGCTTTATCCGGAAGAAATCTGTCGTTAATATAACGTACTGACATTTTAACTGCTGCTTCCAAAGCTTCATCTGATATTTCTACTTTATGATGTCTTTCATAGTATGGGCGAAGTCCTTTCAGGATCTCGTAAGCCTCCTCTTCAGAAGGCTCTTCCACGGTGACCGGCTGGAAGCGTCGCTCCAGAGCAGCATCCTTCTCTATATATTTGCGGTACTCTTCCAGAGTGGTCGCACCTATGATCTGCAATTCTCCACGGGAAAGAGATGGCTTCAGAATATTGGAAGCGTCAAGGGCTCCTTCTGCTCCGCCAGCTCCAATAATTGTATGAAGCTCATCAATAAACAGAAGAATCCCCTGATTCTCACGTACTTCATCCACGACCTTACGGATACGCTCCTCAAATTCACCTCTGTACTTGCTTCCAGCCACCATTCCAGACAGATCCAACACTACCAGTCGCTTGTCTTTAATCGTCTCCGGAACACTACCTGCAAGAATCCTCTGGGCAAGCCCCTCTGCAATAGCAGTCTTGCCTACCCCAGGTTCTCCTACCAGACATGGATTGTTCTTGGTTCTACGGCTTAAGATCTGGATCAGTCTGCTGATTTCCTTTTCCCTTCCCACAACAGGATCCAGTTTGCCCTCTGCTGCCATCTGGGTCAGATCACGGCTGTACTGGTCAAGTGCCGGTGTCAGGCTGCCTCCGGGATTTTGCATGGCCTTGGCAGCCTGGAACTCTTCCTGAATAGACTCATTGTCATAGCCCATGGCTCCAAGGACTGCTGCATAAAGCTTCTGGATATTCACTCCCATCGTATATAAAAGCCTGGTTCCAACACAGTCCGTCTCGCGGAGCATGGCAAGGAGCAAATGCTCCGTTCCGGCCTTCTCACAGCCAGAATTCTGTGCCTCTGCCACAGCACTTTCCAGAACCTTCTCTGTTCTCGGACTGTATGCCGGCTTCATTTCAATCTCAGTTACATTTCCCACTTCTGCCGGAGTCACCAGCTTGTCGATCAGTTCCACCAGCTTCTTGCCATCTACCTGAAATTCCTCCAGGACTCTTCCGGCAGCGCCTTCTGTCTCACTTAAAAGTCCCAGCAAAAGATGTTCTGTACCAATATAGCCCAGTTCAAAGTCAATGGCTGCTGCCTTTGCCAGTGTCAGGGCTGTCTGAGCCTGTTTCGTAAATTTATTTCGCATTGATCAATTGTTCCTCCTTACGCTAGTGTACAAACAAGTTGATTTCTCGAACAATCTCGCTTTTATTTCTCATATTCATCCAGGATCTCATCTATAAGACTATGCACTTCTTCCCTGGTCACATTATTGCAGCAGCCTCTTGCCAGCGCAACACGCAAATTCTGCTTCAGTTCCTCCATAGCCCTTAATTTATCCACATCCAGGCAGATTACCGCGCCTTTTCTTCTGTCAATGGAGACAAATCCTTCCTGGCGTAACAAGGAATAGGCCTTGTTTACTGTATGCATATTAATTCCAATGGTATCCGCAAGCTGTCTGACAGATGGAAGAGGATCTCCTTCCTGCAGCCGGGATGTGGCAATTCCCATAATGATCTGATTCATCAGCTGGGTATAAAGTGCCTCGTCACTCTGGAAATCTATCTCTATTACCATTTTATCCCTCCCTGTAAAAAACAGTGAATATTACAAAACAAAGGGACCGGAGTCATACTGCCCCGGTCTCTTCCTGTCTTTCGTAATAATCACTTCGTCTAAATATAAGCCATCTGCAAAGCTGGCAGCGCTCCCTATTCCTACTGAACCGGTGTCTCAGCTGCCGGTGCTTCTTCTGCCTTTACTTCACCCTCTGATGCCTTAGTCTCCTGAGCTGCTGCCTCAGCAGGCGCACTCTCAGCCGGTGCTGCAGCCGGAGGGATCTCAACACCCAGAATCTTTCCAAGCTGTACTCTGTCAAGGATCAAATTGAATCCCATCGGTTGATCACAAATGCTTTCGCCTGGTTGATAATGAGACCTGGCAGTTTGGCAAATGGAACCTTGGCTGCCCGAAGCTTCTTGCCTCTTGCAAATTTATCAAATTCCATAACATCTGTAAAAGCCGGCTGAAGAATATCCCCCTGTTTGTTCTTAAGATATGGAATGTTAACCTTGGTCGGGTCTTCCGGATCAGTAGCCATAGCTACCAGGAATTCAGATTTCTTAAGGTTCACGATCAGCTCTTCTTCCATTTCACGAAGGTTCACAGTGCGCTCCTCTTTCTTAATCGGGCGACGGAGCTCCTGCATAAAATAGATACCGGAAAGCTGAAGAGTGGAATTAAAAAGTGGCTGCTTCTTCGGCTCAAGCTGGCTGAAATCTGCCTGTCTGGCAATTCTGGTAAGTTCAACCTCAATCTGATTCTCTCCATCAACCCATACTACACTGTTTACACCGATTGCATAAAGTGTGCCGTAGAATCTTGGGTAGTCTTTCTTCTCATATTTCATTCCCATAAGAAGAATCTTATCCTCTAATTTCTTCTTGCCAAATGCTTTAATCTCCTCTTCTGTGGCAAATACCCACACCTGATCATTAAAGCTCTCCTGATCGCAAATTACATATGGAAGCTTCGTAGCCTGTGAATACGCTACAAAGATTTCGTCTCTTGTCTGTAATTCCTTAATTGCTTCCTGTTCAGTGATTCCCATGTCATTATCCTCTCAGTCCTGGTTTCCTGCTGTCGTATACGAAAATTCTATGAACCTTGTCCTGTCTGGCAGATTTCAAAACATATCGACAAAAACCTAATATAGGTTTTATTTTATAACAAAATTGCAAAAAAGTAAAGTCTAACCGTCAGTGTTTTTATGCAATTTTACCGCATTCCTGGCATCCACTGATCCGACAAACTTTCTCTTATTTTGTCATAAATTCTACAATCTTATCAAGCTGTGCCAGCTGGTCTTCTTTCAGGGCAGACTTTACCGTTACCGTCTCTTCATAGATTTCCATATCTTTCATACCGGAAAGGATCTCTTTCATCTGCTTACCTGCAGTAGGAGCCCAGGTACCGTTTTCCAGAACTGCCACTTTTCTCTTCTGCAGATTGTGGGCAGCAAGTTCATGAAGCAAGGTTTCCATCTTCGGGAAAAGTCCTGCATTATAAGTCGGGCAGGCAAATACGATTCTGTCACAGCGGAATGCTTCCGCTACCAGATAGGAAGGATCTGTTACAGAAACATCATAAACCTTCACATTCTTCTCCCCTGCATCTGCCAGTCTGCCTGCCAGAACATCAGCTGCATTCTCCGTATTTCCATAAATGGAGGCATACATAACCACAACATTATGATCTTCAGGTGTATAAGTGCTCCATTTCTGATATTTGTCAATAAACCATCCAAGATCCTCTCTCCAGATAGGACCATGAAGTGGGCAGATCATGGCGATATCAAGTGTAAGGGCCTTTTTCAGGGCACTCTGAACCGGTCCGCCGTATTTTCCAACAATATTTACCAGATATCTTCTGGCGTCATCCAGCCACTCTTCTTTAAAGTTTACTTCATCTGCAAACACATTTCCATTCAGCGCTCCAAAAGTACCAAAAGCATCTGCGCTAAAAAGCACTTTGTCATATGCATCGTATGTAACCATTGCCTCTGGCCAGTGAACCATGGGGATCATGGCAAACGCAAGGGTATGTTTACCTGTACTAATGGTATCTCCCTCTTTGATCACAACTGCATGGGCATCCACGTCAAAGGTAAAGAACTGTTTCATCATGTTAAAGGTCTTGGCATTTCCCACAACCTTCACTTCCGGGAATCTTCTTACCACCTCTTCCACAATTGCACAATGATCTGGTTCCATATGGTTTACGATCATATAATCCAAAGGTCTGTTTCCAAGAACATGCTCCAGATTTTCAAAAAACTGTCCGCTTACAGACTTGTCAACTGTATCCAGAAGCACGGTCTGCTCATCCAGGATCACATAAGAGTTGTAGGAAACTCCTCTTGGAATCGGGTAAATATTTTCAAAAAGGGCAAGTCTTCTGTCACTTGCACCGATCCAGTATAAATCTTCGTTTACTTTCTTCACATTGTACATAATGGTTCCTCCTAATGCTTTTGCTAAACAAATTCTGCAACACAGAATTCTCTGACTTTTGTATTTTCATCCTGTCAGGACTTCCATAACCAAAAACAGACAGGAAACACTCTTGTCTCCTGCCTATTTTATACCATTTAATTATGCTTCGTCAATTGCTTTTCCAATATCATGGCGCATATATTTATTTGCAAAAGTGATCCACTCTGTTGCCGCATAGGCATTTTTTCTGGCCTCTTTTAGATTGCTGCCTGTGGCTGTGATTCCTACAACACGTCCACCATTTGTAACGATCTGTCCATCCTTAAACTTGGTTCCGGCATGGAAACAGTAATATCCCTCTTTATCCTTGAAATTCTCAAATCCATACATCGGGATTTCTTTCTCATATTTCACCGGATATCCGTCACTTGCGAGAACTACACAAACAGCGGCATTGTCCTCAAACTGAAGATTGATCTGATCCAGAGTTCCATCAATGCAGGCTTCCATAACTTCTACAATGTCGTTCTTCATACGTGGAAGAACAACCTGTGCTTCCGGATCTCCGAAACGGGCATTGTATTCCAGTACCTTCGGACCATCTGCAGTCAGCATCAGACCAAAGAAAATGATTCCTTTAAATTCTCTTCCTTCAGCAGCCATTGCATCCACAGTTGGCTGATATACATATTTCTTACAGAACTCATCCACCTCTTTTGTGTAGAAAGGACTGGGAGAAAAGGTTCCCATTCCGCCTGTATTTAAGCCCTGGTCACCGTCCTTTGCACGCTTATGATCCTGTGCGGAGGTCATGGTTTTAATTGTTTTTCCATCTACAAAAGAAAGAACGGAAACTTCACGACCAGTCATAAACTCCTCAATAACCATGGTATTTCCGGCGCTTCCAAACTTCTTATCTTCCATGATCTCTTTCACACCAGCTTCTGCCTCCTGAAGATTCTGACAGATCAGAACACCTTTTCCAAGAGCAAGTCCGTCTGCTTTGAGGACGATAGGGAATTTTGCTTCGGTGCGAAGATAAACCAGTGCCTTTTCCGGGTCATCAAAATTCTCGTATGCGGCTGTTGGAATGTTGTATTTCTTCATCAGATCCTTGGAAAATGCCTTAGAGCCTTCCAGGATTGCTGCATTTTTACGAGGTCCGAATACCCGTAAACCACGGGATTCAAACTCGTCTACTATACCGCCTACCAACGGATCATCCATACCGATGATGGTAAGGTCTATCTGATTTTCCTGAGCAAAATCAGCAAGTTTTTCAAATTCCATAGCACCAATGTTCACGCACTCTGCATACTCTGCAATTCCTGCATTTCCCGGTGCACAGTAAATCTTATCTGCCTTAGGCTTCTGGATACACTCCATGCGATTGCATGCTCTCTTCCGCCGCTTCCTACGATCAGTACTTTCATAATCTCCTCCTTAATCGCTGATAGTCACAATATGATCTTCTACTGAAATCTTTCCATTGGCAATGAGATTAATTGCTTTCGGAAGGATCTTCCACTCTGCCTTTTCCATTACACTTCTCTGAAGAGACTGTGGGGTATCATCCGACTCGATTTTTACTGCTTTCTGCAAAATAATAGGGCCGGTATCTGTACCTGTATCCACGAAATGAACAGTAGCACCTGTTACTTTCACGCCTCTTTTTAAGGCAGCTTCATGAACATGAAGTCCATAGTATCCTACACCGCAAAAGGATGGGATCAGGGATGGGTGGATGTTGATAATCTTATTTGGAAATGCCTCCACGATCATAGGTGGAATTGCAACCAGATAGCCAGCAAGAACAATCAGTTCTGCACCGCTTTCCTGCAATTTCTTTAACAGTGCCTTATGAAATTCTTCACGGTTTTCAAATTCTTTAGGGGAAATACAGACAGCCTCTATACCATGGTTCTTCGCTCTTTCCAGTGCGTAAGCATTTGGATTATTGCTGATCACAAGAGAAACTTCCGCGTTGGTGATCCTGCCGGAATCAATGGCATCCAGGATTGCCTGGAGATTGGTACCGCCTCCTGATACCAGGACAGCAACCTTTAGCATAATGTCACTCCCTTTTCTCCTGCTTCAATACGTCCTACTACGTATGGTGTCTCACCTGCTGCCTTGATTGCTTCCATAGTCTTATCTACATCAGCCGGATCAACTGCCAGAACCATACCAAGTCCCATGTTGTAGGTGTTGTACATCATCTTTTCTTCAATGTCTCCGGTCTTTGCAAGAAGCTTAAAGATCGGAAGTACCGGATAACTGTCTTTCTCGATCACGGCTCTTGTGCCCTCTTTGAGCATACGAGGTACATTCTCATAGAAACCGCCGCCTGTGATATGGCTGCATGCGTGGATCTTAACCCCTGCATCTTTAATGCTCTTAAGAGCTTTTACATAAATCTTGGTTGGTGCGATCAGCGCCTCACCAAGGGTAGTTCCAAGTTCATCATAATATGTGTCCAGAGACTCTTTTGTCATCTCAAACACTTTGCGGACAAGAGAGAAACCATTGCTGTGTACGCCTGAGGAAGCCATTCCGATCAGAACATCTCCGGTATTTAAATTCTCTCCTGTAATCAGGTCTTTTTTATCAACAACACCAACTGCAAATCCAGCCAGGTCATACTCGTCTACCGGATAAAATCCTGGCATCTCAGCAGTTTCGCCGCCGATGAGGGCTGCGCTTGACTGGCTGCAGCCTTCTGCAACACCTTTTACGATCTCAGCAATCTTCTCCGGATAGTTCTTTCCACAGGCAATGTAGTCCAGGAAGAAAAGAGGTTCTCCGCCTGCACATGCAATATCGTTTACACACATTGCCACACAATCGATTCCAACAGTGTCATGTTTGTCCATAATAAATGCCAGTTTCAGCTTGGTTCCAACTCCGTCAGTTCCGGAAACCAGTGTAGGCTCTTCCATATCCTTGAAGCTGTTCATGGAAAAAGCACCTGAGAATCCGCCGATTCCTCCAAGTACCTCTGGTCTCATAGTCTTTGCAATATGCTGTTTCATTAATTCTACTGATTTATATCCTGCCTCAATATCAACGCCCGCGTTCTTGTAATCCATGCCTTTTTCCTCCCAGAATTTTATGGTTTCTATTATGGTGTTTATTATGGTTTTCATAGAAAGATCCTGCCTTGCAGAATTCTTCACCTGCATCAGCAGAAAGGGTTATTCTGTCCCTGCTGTATAACTCTATTTTGTATAAGCCTTATGTCCTACTTCCTGTAATTTCGCATCCTTGGCTTCGACCTGCTCTTTCAGCTCCTGGCTGTAGGCTTTCAGACGTGCAAGAAGCTCCGGATCGGATGTTGCAAGAATCTTCGCTGCAAGAAGACCAGCATTTGCCCCTCCGTTAATTGCAACAGTTGCTACCGGAATGCCGGATGGCATCTGTACGATGGAATACAGGGAATCTCTTCCCCCAAGTGATGTAGTGTGCATAGGAATTCCGATAACCGGCATCGGGAAAATCGCTGCGCACATTCCTGGTAAATGTGCTGCCATACCGGCACCTGCAATGATGACCTTAAATCCTTTTTCCTCAGCTGTCTTCGCATAATCAAAGAACACGTCCGGCTCTCTGTGTGCGGAGATGATACGCATTTCGTAATCAATCCCAAGTTTCTCCAGAATGTCTGCTGCCTTGCTCATTACCGGCATATCTGAATCACTGCCCATTACAATTCCTACTTTTGGCATAATATTCTCCTCTTTTAGTTATATTTAGAACTACCATTCGCGTAAATTCTACTAAGAATAACATTTTCTGTCAATACGATTGAGGCAAAGAAAAATTTTATAGGGCTAATTAATTTTGCTGTTAGATTTTAAACTTTCCTTTATTCCTCAAAAGGTTTATTCAATTCTTCCGTTCCGGCCAGCACAAATCTGCCATCCTCAATAATCGAAATTTTCTCCCCATTCTTTCCAGGAACACAGATGCTTCCCAATTCATCATAGGGAATGGTAATATCCGTATGACAGCCAAAGTACGCCTTGCTATATCTTCTTTTCTTAGAATGGAGATTTCATTATCTCTTGCAATGATTTCTTTTCCATCCGGATTGTACATGGCAGTATCCTCAGACCAGCTGTAACAGGTATCACCTACTGCAAAATGGGGTCCCATTTCTGCAATCAGAATAGGCAGCTTATCTGCAATGTTGTATTTCTTCGCAGCTACATAAGCCGTAGTATTCGTTCCGATTGCAAATTCACCCATTGGAAGTGTTGGATGATGGAACAGGATATTATCCTCAATATATTTTTTATTCTCTTCTTCATTTTCAAAATTTCCGCAGGAATAGGATGCAATTTTTCCATCTTTAAATTCAAGTTTCAGATCACGGAACTGAAGGCCTTCCAGATATACCTGGCTTACATGAAGAAGACCGTCTGTTCCGGAAAGAACAGGGGAAGTAAACACTTCACCAACGGGAATATTTACATCCGCTACACAGTTCTCGAAATTGGACTGCTTCGTCGGGTCGGTAAGAGTGTGCAGATGTATCCTGAGATCTGTTTCATTTGCTCCTTTTCCCTTTACAGATACCCATTCTGCAGTATCCAGAGTATCGATAAGGGTCTGCTGGATTTTCTGGTAAAGCTGGTAATCCAGGGTGTTGATTTTCACGATCTGGCGGAAAATCTCCTCATAATCACCGCCGATCTCAGGAACCGGATATGCAATAATGGTAAAACTTCTCTCATCACCTTTAATGTAGCGGTTTGTAATCTGTCCAGCTTCATTTTGCATCTCAATTTCCAGCTTCTGCTGGGCATCACTGAACTGCCATGCCTCTTTTACACTCACCGGTGAAAACGGAGCTTCTCCAAATACCTCAATGCAGGCCGGACCAGCGTGAACATACGCCAGCTCCTTATATTTTTCATAGGAAGTCTGCAGGGCACGAAGGCGCTTCTGCACAAAATCCTGATCCAGAAAAAGCGCCCCGTCCTGTCGATGATCATAGTCAAACTGCGGGTTTGCAACAGCGCCTGTATAGCCAATTCTATAAGAGCCGCGCCTGTTTACCGCATGGGTCGGATAGCGATATATGACTGGCTTCAGCCCCATCTCCTCAAACTGAAGAACTGCCGCTTTTACCATACGTTCAAAACCAAGGTTGTAGCGGATATTGACTGTTTTCTTTTTGCTCAGGTCTTTGTGTCCATTTACAAATCCCAAACGGTAGCCCTCTGTATAAGTTCTTGCGCAGGAATCGATTTCTTCCTGGGAAAGACCGTTAAGAAATGCAGCCACTCCAAGTTCATTCTCTGTAATGCATTCTCCAAACAGATACAGGTAACGAAGGTCTGAAAAATCAGAATTCATGATAATTTTTGCCGCAAAATCCAGCTCCGGGTCCACGCACTCTCTAGTGCGGTACTCTATCATATCCTGGCAGTAATCATTTGCATAGGAATTTAAAATCCCCCTCAATTCTTCCTCTGTAGGAACCTCTTCCTGAGCAAAAGCGCCATAAACTTCCAGAAACAGCTCCAGAAGCACAGTTATGTCCCACAGCCTCTTTTCAAAGGCATAGACCACAATACCACGCAGCTCTGCATACAGGAAAGAAAAGTCTTTTCCGTATTCCCCAAGCTTTTCACAGGCATAAACCGGATTTCCGTAGCTGTTTCTATAATTTTCCGGAAGGATATCTGCATACAGATCACGATTCAGTTCTTTCCATTCATCTATAGATAAATCAGCCGCATCTGCAAGTTTCCTTGGTTCCCTGGCTTCTCCCAAAAATACAACGCCATCCATAATTTCCACATTTTTTTCAAGAAAAGCAGCTGTTTTCTGGAAAAAGTCCAGATATGGCATCTGTACTGCTTTCTCCTCTTTGATCTCACATACTCTTTCTTTTGCAAGAGCATAACGTTCCATCAGTAATTCGTCCACACGTTTCCCTCACTTTTCATTTTTTTACACGAAGCTATCCGTCACGGCACCGACAGCGCCTGTTTGAATAATTTTTTCCGCGATCAGCACACTTCTTATTCTTTTTTGGACATATCATCGATCACATGTCCTTTTTCTACATGCTGGTCAATCAATTCCTGCATATATTCCCAGATTTTTGGTGCTCCCTCACCAGTACGGCGGTTTCGTGTGTAAATCTGACTTTTCTTCACGCCATGCTCTACCCAGCTGATTCCATCTGTAGCATTGTTCAGAAAAAGTGGCTGACTGTTGTCCAGCATGTGCGCATATTTGGCCTCTGGTGTTTCATAAGCTTCGAACTCTTCCCAAAGATCATAAAGCCATTTTCCCTGGTCTTCCGGAAGAATGCCGTAAATGCGCTGTGCTGCAGCTTCTTCTCTTGTATGCTGGGTAGCTCCCCCAACAGCATCATAAGCATAGGTATCTCCTGCATCGATCTCTACCAGATCGTGAATCAGTACCATAGGAATGACTTTGGAAAGATCAACTTCCTCTGGTGCATATTCTTTCAAAAGTACTGCCATAAGCGCCAGGTGCCAGGAATGTTCTGCATCGTTTTCCTTGCGTTTTCCATCCGCCAGATAGGTCTGACGCATAATATTTTTCACTTTATCTGCTTCCAGAATAAAGTCCAATTGCTTTTTTAAACGTTCATCCATATATATCCCCCTTCCCCTGTCTGATCAATTATTATTGCTTTCAAACGGATTTCCACAATACATACGCCGTGCTCTACAATCCGGTCAGGTACACTCCGATCCACACGATCAGAAACAGTCCATTGCTGATCGAACCGATAATACTGGTTTTATGGCTTCTGCCCTCCTCAGAAAAGCTGAGCAGTCCCATAATAAATCCGTATACGGAAAGAAGGGTGGCAAATAAGCCCACTCCTCCTACCAGAAACCCAAAGCTGTCATCCAAAAGATACGCCAGGACAACAGCCGTTATAAACAACAAAAAGGACGCTGCCGCCAGACCGGCAGACAGCTTCCCTTTTTTCGCTTCTTTTTTCTTTGTAAATGAATATCTATATCTTCTTGCCATAATGGAACTTTCTCCTAAATGGACATGTCTGCCCACGCAAGCATGTCAAAATATGAAAGTCAGCTGCTGCCATACAATATCCATAAATCCGCTTAGGTAAGCATGGCTCATTCATGGCTGCTATCCAGGACTTTCCTTCGAATATGATGTTACTGTTCACTTCGTTCACAGTAACACGCTTCGCGATGCACAGAAATCATGCTTTGCATAATTTCGCGCCGCAACTCTCGGGTTTTCTGTGAACTTTGTTCACAAAAAACACCTCGCGGAATGTTACCAGTGAACAGTAACAATATGATTACAGACGAAAAAAAGAACATACCCCAAGGTTGCCCCCAGGGTGTTCAAAATCATATCATCCACATCAAAACAGCCAACCTTCGTGACCAGCTGGATCACTTCTACAGTCAGACTTAATATAAATCCTGATACACAGATGAGAAAACCGCTGTTCATTCTTCGGAAAATAACAGGAAGGATAAACCCGAAAGGCAGGAAGCCTATCACATTTCCGAATATGTTGGAAAATACTGCAAATGTGCCAAGCTGCTCCCGGTATATCCAGAACCTTCTGATTTCCACAAAGGGAATCAGATTATACCTGTATACCCGTTGCGCCTCTGCCGCCCTGCCATATTCCTCTGAAAAGAACAGAAAATAGACAAGAAAGATTATATAGATGGCGAACAGCAGGATTCCCATACGGCGAATTAAATTCTTCGTTTCCTTTTTCAAAAAAATCCCCTTAAATCATCATATCGGATTTGCCCTTCAGAAGTCTGGCACCATTCACGATCATGAGAATACCAGTGGTCACACCTGTCACCAGTGTGATGATCCCAAGTGCAATACTTCCGGCCCCTACGCCAGATACGATTTTATAAAGCTTTTCACTCATCAGCATTTCCTCCTTTTATCATTATGCCGCCAGTTGCCGCAGCACACTTTCAGAATTTTTAATGCTGCATAGAATTCTCTTATTCTGCGCCGTACTGCTCATAGTATGCATCAATAGCAGCTTTTAATGTGTCATCAATGATGACTTTCCCTTTATACTCTTTGTTGTAAAGATGCTCTACTACCTCTGCCATAGTTACAATAGCAGTTGTCTTAAGGCCATATTTCTCCTCAATCTCCTTTAAAGCGCTCTTAGTACCCTGTCCGCGCTCCATACGGTCTACAGAAACCACAAGACCGATTGGAGAAACATCACCCTGGGCTTTGATGATCGGCAGAGTCTCCTGAATAGAAGTTCCGGCTGTCGTAACATCCTCGATGATCACAACCTTATCTCCGTCCTCAATCGGGCTTCCAAGAAGAATTCCCTTATCCCCATGATCCTTTACCTCTTTACGATTGGAGCAATAGCGGATATCCTTGCCATACTCCTCGCTGATTGCCATTGTCGCTGCAACAGTCAGCGGAATTCCCTTGTATGCAGGTCCAAAAAGCACATCAAAATCCAGACCGAATTTGCTCTCAATTGCTTTTGCATAATACTGGCCTAATTTTCTTAACTGAGCTCCTGTACGATAAAATCCTGTGTTTACAAAAAACGGAGTCTTTCTTCCGGATTTGGTTACGAAATCTCCAAATTTCAATACATTGCAATCAATCATAAACTCAATAAATTCCTGTTTATACTGTTCCATTTTTATCCTCCTCGTATATGGACTGTATCTGTTATTGGTCTTTCTTAAATCATATTTGAAAAAACTCTTGCATACGCCGGTTTCAAAGCAAAGCCCAGTTACATTATTGTTCACTCCATGATCTGTAATGTAACCGCTTCGCGCTCTCTTTATAGTAGCACAAAATATGGGCGTGGTCAAAATCTCTTTTAAACCGCGAAGTAAAACCTATTTCAGTGTCACTGTTCACTCCGTTCACAGTAACACGCTTCGCGATGCACAGAAATCATGCATTCGCATGATTTCGCACCACACTTCTCGGTTTTTCTGTGAACTACGTTCACGAAAAACACCTCGCGGAATGTCACCAGTGAATAGTAACCTATTTCACACATCCAATCAGCTCATTAATATCTTCCACTTTCTGTCTCTCAAGGAATGCAGCCATACCATCCACAACCTCCTGAGTAGTGTATGGATTAATGAAATTTGCAGTTCCTACAGATACTGCAGTGGCACCCGCCATAATGAATTCCAGAGCGTCTTCAGCACTTGCAATTCCACCCATTCCGATAATTGGGATCTTCACTGCATTTGCCACCTGATAAACCATGCGTACTGCCACAGGCTTCACAGCCGGACCGGACATACCACCTGTTTTATTTGCCAGTGCAAACGTTCTGCGGTTAATATCAATCTTCATTCCGGTAATGGTGTTAATAAGGGAAACCACATCTGCACCGCCTGCTTCTGCTGCCCTTGCCATCTCTGTAATATCTGTTACATTAGGACTCAGTTTCATAATCACCGGCTGTCTGGCATATTTTTTTACTTCTCTTGTAATGGCCTCCAGAGCCTTGGGATTCTGTCCAAAGGCAATGCCACCTTCCTTTACATTCGGGCAGGATACATTGATCTCCAGCATATCTACTGGCTCATTTCCAAGACGTTCCACAACCTCACAGTAGTCCTCTGTGGTCTTTCCGCATACATTTACAATGATCTTCGTATCGAATTTCTTCAGAAATGGAATATCTCTCTCACAGAAAACATCGATTCCGGGATTCTGAAGACCGATAGCATTCAGCATTCCTCCTGTGGTCTCTGCCACACGGGGTGTAGGATTTCCAGGCCACGGCACATTTGCCACGCCTTTTGTCACGACTGCACCAAGATTATTCAGGTCTACAAATTCACTGTATTCTGCACCGGAACCAAATGTTCCAGATGCAGTCATTACTGGATTTTTCAGAGTCACTCCTGCAAGATTTACGCTCATTTTGCTCATAACTCCACCTCCGTACTTCTGAACACCGGGCCGTCTTTACATACGCGCTTATTGTGTACATGCGAATGGGCATCCGTTTCTGTGGACTGGCATACACAGCCAAGGCAGGCACCGATTCCACAAGCCATGCGCTCTTCCATGGAAACCCAGCAGGGGATTCCCTTCTCCAGTGCATAGGCCTTGATGGCGCGAAGCATAGGCTTAGGACCACAGGCAAAAATCACGTCTGCTTTCAGATCATTCTCCCGGATCGCATCCATTACATTTCCTTTGGTTCCGGCAGAGCCGTCTTCTGTTGCAATGTATACCTCACCATTTTTTTCAAATTCCTCATTTAAAAACAGCTCATCACGATAGCCAAGAACTGCAATCTTCTTAGCATCCAGCTGCTTCATGGTCTCCAGCATAGGCGGAACACCGATTCCTCCGCCCATAAGGAATACCCTCCTGCCAGCAGCCTCTTCCAGCGGAAATCCATTTCCAAGAGGTCCAAGAAGTTCAAGCTGTGCACCTGCATGCAGTCTGGAAAAGCTTTCTGTACCTGTTTTCGGACCTGTTACACGATAGACAAGGCGAAGTGCACCTTTTTCTTTATCAATCTCACAAAGACTGATAGGACGTGGCAGCAGTTTGCTTCCATCCTGTGTATAAACGGAAACGAACTGTCCCGGCCTCGCATTCCCTGCAATGGTCTTTGTCTGAATCCACATGCTGTAAATGTCTTTTCCAATACATTCCTGGCTGAGGACTGTACAGGTTTCTTTTACCTTTGTACCCATTTTCTTCCTCCTAGCGGTTCTCAAGTGCAGTGCTGATATCAAGAATCATGTCTTTCACTGCCTGACGGGAAGCATCTGCATAGTTCGCTTCACCAAACTTTGCGTATTTTTCCTGCTTGTAAGCTGCAATAATTCCTCTGGAGGAGTTTACGATAGCACCAAGGCCATCTTTGTTAAAGAAATGTACAAGATCTGCACCCTTACCACCCTGTGCGCCATATCCTGGTACCAGAATAAAGGTTTTTGGCATAAGTTTTCTTAATACTTTTCCCATTTCCGGATAGGTAGCACCTACAACTGCGCCTACATAGCTGTAACCGTCTCCCATAAGCTCATCTCCCCATTTGGCAACTTTCTCGCCTACCCACTCATAGAGAGGACGTTTTTCAATTACTCTGTCCTGGAACTCACCGCTGGACGGATTGGAGGTCTTAACCAGAACAAAAATTCCTTTTTTCTCTTCTTTACAAACATCCATGAAAGGCTTCACTCCGTCTGTTCCAAGATATGGGTTTACAGTTGCAAAATCCTCATTAAATGGAACATAAGTCTTGCTTCCTACCTGAACCTTTCCAAGATGTCCGACGGCATAAGCTGCAGATGTGGAACCGATATCACCACGTTTAATATCTCCAATTACTACAAGGTCTTTTTCCTTGCAATAATCTACAGTACGCTTGTAAGCCATAAGTCCCGGAATTCCAAACTGTTCATACATAGCGATCTGCGGCTTCACAGCAGGAATCAGATCATATGTGGCATCCACAATTCCTTTATTGTACTGCCAGATTGCTTCTGCAGCACCTTCCAGCGTCTCTCCGAATTCCTTGAATGCAGCTCCTGGATCTGCTTCGGAATATAATTCAGCATTGGGTCAAGGCCTACTACAATAGGGGCTCCTGTTTTCTTGATATTGGCAATAAGTTTGTTGATCATGGGTGTTTCCTCCTTAATATGTTTTCCTGGAAATTTCATTTTTTTCTTATTTAGCAGCAGAATCCTTGTACACAATCTTACCATCGCAAATAGTGTATAGAATCTTTCCTTTCACCTCTTTGCCCTCAAATGGGGTGTTTTTGCCTTTGGAAACAAAGTCTGCTTTGTGAATGGTATATGGATTCTTAATGTCCGCGATTATCACATCTGCCGGATGTCCTTTCTGTAAGGTTCCACATGGCAGGTTCAGAATCTGAGCCGGATTGTAGCTCATCTTCTCTACAAGCTGGGAAAGAGTGAGGATTCCAGTCTCTACAAGAGCGGTGTAACTAAGTGCAAAGCTGGTCTCGATTCCCACAATTCCGAAAGCTGCGGTTCTCATGGAACCGGTTTTGTCTTTCTGGGTGTGTGGGGCATGATCCGTGCTGATTACCTGAATGTAGCCCTCTTTCAGACCTTCAATCAGCGCATCCACATCTTTCCTGGTACGGAGAGGCGGATTCATTTTATAGTTTGGATCATCTCTTTCAATATCATCAGATGTGAGTATAAATGATGGGGCAAACTTCTGCTGTTACATTCTCAATGCCTTCTGCCTTTAACATTTTCATCATAATTGCAACACCTTTTGTAGAACAGTGGCAAAGGTGCAGCTTAGCGCCTGTCTCAATGGCAAGCAAAGAATCTCTTGCCGCAATGGTATCTTCTGTAGAATTGCAGATTCCCGGAAGCCCAAGGCGTTTGGCGTTCTCATCCTCATTCATGCAGCCGTTTCCACGAAGAGACATATCCTCACAGTGATCAAAAATAGGAAGTCCGGCTTTCACGGCTTCTTCCATCGCCTGCTTGCAAAGGCTTGCTTTCATAACAGATTTGCCATCTTCGGAAAGACAGGTACTCCCGCTGCTGCCATGCCTGCAATATCAGAAAGCTCTTCCCCAAGTTCTCCCTTTGTCATGGCTCCTGCCTGGAGCACATGAATAGCGGAAACCTGCGCAGCTTTATTTTTCACATAGTTTGCACGGTCAGGGCTGTCAATAACCGGTGTGGTGTTCGGCATCGCCACTACAGTAGTCACACCGCCTCTTGCAGCTGCATGGGAACCGGTTTCAATGTCTTCCTTCTCCGTCTGTCCAGGATCACGAAAATGTACGTGAAGATCCACAAGGCCTGGCATTACTACCAGTCCCTTAGCGTCTATAATCTTGTCATCTTTATCCTTTGCTTCCAGCTTCTCTCCCACTTTTTGGATTACGCCGTCGTCCAGATAAACATCCGCAATTTTATCAATCTGAGCAGCCGCATCCACAACACGTCCGCCTCGAATCAGAATACCCATTTGGTTCTCTCCCTTCTGGTATAACGTAAACTTTATCACAACCTATCATACACGAATTTTTTCATTTAATAAAGAGTTTTTTTCCCTTCCGGCATTTTTCCTTATATCTTCCATCCAATTATATTTTTTGTTGCACAATTTTAATTATCCTTGACTTTTTTTAGTTCAGGTTATATAATCAATCCATGTCGAAGATTATTAATGTAAAATCACTAGTTTTTAGAGATTATATATTTACATGATATAGTCTGTAAAATCTGGTGATTTTTTTTCGCCAGAACATCTTTTTAATTTTTTATTTTTTATGGAGGTAACTCAAAATGAACAAGGGCACTGTAAAATGGTTCAACGCTGAAAAAGGTTATGGTTTCATCACAGGAGAAGACGGAGCTGATGTATTCGTACATTTTTCTGCAATCAATGGTGAAGGCTTCAAATCTCTTGAAGAAGGCCAGGCTGTAACATATGACTTAACAGAAGGCGCTCGCGGAATGCAGGCTGCTAACGTTACTAAGTTATAATTGAAGCAACTGAAGCAGAAATTTCCCCTCGGAATCATATCCGGGGGGAATTTTTTATGTAATAAGAAATCTCCTCAGAATTTCCTATTATAAAAAAATCCCTACCTGGCAGGATTACACTGCAGCGGAAGGGTAAATATCGCCCAAGACGCCCCACCGCAGGCGGAGAGTCCTGTAGACAGGATTCTTTTTATTGTTATTATATAAACAAAATGGGGACAGATCCGAAATCCATCCCCATCTTTTTAAGCTACCTCAGGCAGTTTTTTCTTATATTTTCTTATATTTCATACTTATTCCGCCTCTGAATCTGCACTAAGTCCATTCAGATAAGAATCCAGTGCAGAAGTATCCATAACAGTCTCTGTCGTCACAGTCTCCTGACCTTCTGTAACCTTTCCGTAAACAGAATAACCAATCCAGCATACAGCAACCATACACGCAACAAGCGCTGCCAGCTTCTCAATAGTAAGGATCAGCTTCTCCTTTTTCATAATTTTCTCACGGTTTGCTTTTTCTGCTTTATAGGCATCTACTTTCTTCTGACTCATAGCCGCACGTCTCCTTTGGGATAAAATATCAACTTAGATGAGTATATCATATTTCCCAACAAAATGGAAGTATGTTCACTTACAGTTCACAAAAAACGCCTCGCGAAATGTTATCAGTGAACAGAATCTAGTACATCGAAAATTAAGTTTCTGCTATATTGACGCAGGATGATTTCTTCATATGCAAGGCGGAGGAAGAAGGCGTAGCGGTGGCTACGGCGACTGACGACAACGCAGCAGATGAAAAATCAGACAAGTCAATATGGCAGTTACTTAATATTCGATGTACTAGCATCAGACAGCTACAATAATTCCACCATCATTTGCATACATACTGCTGACACCAGCTGTGTCAAGAACCACAATGTCAGACAGCTTCATTTTCTCCTGGATGGCTTCTTTAAGCATATTTGCTTTCTTCGGGCTGTTGCAGTGGGAAATGGCAAGAATTTTGTTCTCACTGTTTTCTGTCACTTCCACAATTTTATCCACCATTTTCACAAGCGCCTTATTCATGCCTCGTGCCTGATCCAGCTGGCAGATCGTCCCCTCCGGAGTAGATCCCATGATCGGTTTGATCTTAAGGCTGTTGCCACAAGCGCTTTCACACGGCTGAGGCGGCCATTTTTACGTAAGGTTTCCAGATTCTCCAGCACAAAAAAAAGTGTGCTGTTCTTCAATATATTTATTCACAACGCTGACAACATCCTCAAACGGAAGGCCGGCATCTTCGCACTGTGCAATTTTCATTGCAATCAAAGTCTGCCCTATAGAAGCAGAACAGGAATTGAAAACATGAATCTGAACGCCTTTCTTCTCCTCATGAAGAAGACTTGCTCCAAGCACTGCACTGTTATAGGAACCACTGAGTTCAGAGGAAAGAGTAACGCAATATATATGTTCAGCTTCGCAGTCAAATGCCTTTCTGTAGCTCTCTGGCGACGGGCAGGCTGATTTCGGACATTCCGGGCAGGCGGCAACTTTCTGTAAAAAATCTGCCTGGTTAAATGTCTCATCATCTATTATATTCTCACTTCCAACAGTCAGTGTAAGCGGTACGGAAGCAAATCTTTCATCCTGTTTCCACTGCTCCAGAAGTTCTCCACAGCTATCTATCACAATTTTATAACTCAATTATATCGTCCTCTTTTCCGTAATATGTAGTTTTAAATACCACATCTATATTAACACATTACTATGTGTTTGAAAAGAGTTTTTTCTTCCATTTTCCCCCAAATTGCTTTATAATGGTTATTGTTCATCAGCAACTGATTTTCATATATTGATGTCGTCGACAGGCGACATGCCCTTTAGAAAGGAGGTCCCTATGCTCGCTTTAAAAATCACTGACCAGAAGAATTTTACCAATAAGCTTTTTCTTGGAGATACCTTCGATCTCTTCTGGCTAAACCAGGCAGAGATCATTACCAGCAATGTTTTTTCCATTGACGGCAAACTCCAAACTGATTTTTTCGATAATGATGAGCAGGAATTTTTAGCTTCCAGCCACCGTACATTCTCTCTCTGGAAAGAAGTAAAACCATTTTGTTATTCTGTTATCCGTGGAAAAAAAGCGCCTCTTTCTTTCAAAATCGTGCTTCAGTTTTCTCCGAATAAGACCGCTGCATTATTGCAGAGTTCTGCATTTTCAATTTCTCCCGAAATGATAACAGGTCTTTATCTGAATCTCCAATATAAGAATAAGACCTTGCTTTGTATTACCGGAACATCTATGAAAACCTTTCTTCCCGGTAAAGAACTGGACCACCTTTGGGAGCAATATGTGATGGATTTTTTTCATCGCAGCGGATTATCCGTAGAAGAAGTTTAATCCTGTCAGAATAGGTTCTCCATTATTTTTCCAACAGAGCCATTCTGGCATTCCACGTCTGGAACCTTGCTTTCTTTTTCATCTCCCAGATAAAAGGCGATCATATCTACAAATTCACTGTTGGTAGGTCTGTATTCCAGAGGATATCCGGCAATCTCTTCCAATCTTTCCCGATGATTTTCCCAACATACATTTACAATTGTACGAATATCATGCTCAATATTAGATGGCTTGGATTTAAATTTCTTTGCAAGCTTTGGATAAATATCTTTTGTGATCTTCATTGGTCTTTCCTGAAATTCCATTGTCATGCGTATGGCTTCCGCCACAAAATAGTATCCTTTATATTTCGATGTCGCACCAAGTTTGCGTATCGTGCCGTATACCTCTCTCATTTTTTGTCCCTCCCACAATAAGTTATACTTCTGATTCTGCATCTGCAGTCAGCCCTTGATTTGCCTCTACATATAATACGAGTTAAATTTGCCTTTTTTAGCATTTCGAGACAAAAATTAAGAGAATTGTAATATTTTTTAGGAATTTCGAGATAAAATCTATAAAAAACCGAATAACAGGATAAACTTTTCCAATTTTTTCATATAAAAAGGACAGGCGTCCTAAATGCAATACTCATTTAAACGTCTGTCCCTTTTTGTCATAACTTATTTTGTCAGCATAAGCAGAATTTCATTGCTTCTCTGAACAAATCTGGTCATCTCTTCCGGTGAAAGCTGTTTATGGCTCAGCATAGCAAGATCATACAGTTCCTCGCAAATAACCGGGGTCTTCTCAGAATCCTTGTTATCTGCTACAAACTGAACCAGCGGATGTTTCGCATTCAGAACCAGAGTTTCCTGACCGCCAAACATAGATGGATCCATGCCGTACATATTGTACATCTTCATCATATCCTGCATACGGCGGCTTTCTTCAGAAAGGGTCATCATAGCAGCAACTTTTTCATTTTTCAGATTCTCAACCTTCACTTCCAGTTTGTCATTCTTCAATGCTCCTCTGAATACTTCTGTAAGAGTCTTGGAAGTTTCCTCGTCAGCAGCTTCCTCTCCACGCAGTTCTTCTGTAAGATCTGCATCAATTCTCTTAAACTGGATAGTCTGATCCTTCTGCTCCAGATGGGAAATAAAAGCGCTGTCAATATTGTGTTTCAGAATAACAGCATCCTTCTTTGCCTCACGGAACATGTTAATATACTGACTCTGCTGAACCTCATCTGTTACATAGAAGATAGTAGTCTTCTCAGGCTCTTTCTCGTCTTTCGCGCCGTCCTCTTTCTTCTCTTCTGTGGATTCAACAGTCTCTTCTGTCTTAGTCTCAGCTTCTGGTTTCCTGTTCTCTTCGATGCAATCTTTCAGAGTCAGATATTTGCCATCAATGTTCTTGAAGAGGATATAATCATTCATCTTATCTGAGAACTTACTGTCCTTAATGCAGCCATATTTGATAAATGGACTGATATCATCCCAGTATTTCTCGTAGGACTCACGGTCTGTTTTACACATTCCGGTAAGCTTGTCCGCTACTTTCTTTGTAATATACTCGGAAATCTTCTTCACGAAGCCATCGTTCTGCAGTGCGGATCTGGATACATTCAGTGGAAGATCCGGACAATCAATTACACCTTTCAGAAGAAGCAGAAATTCTGGAATTACTTCCTTGATGTTATCTGCGATAAATACCTGGTTATTGTACAGTTTGATCGTACCTTCAATGGAATCATATTCTGTATTGATCTTCGGGAAGTACAGAATACCTTTCAGGTTAAACGGATAGTCCATGTTCAAATGAATCCAGAACAAAGGCTCCTTATAATCCATAAAGACTTTACGGTAAAACTCTTTATATTCCTCATCTGTACAACTGTTTGGATGTTTCATCCACAATGGCTCCGGATCACTTAAAGATACCGGACGTTTGTTGATTTTTACTTTATCTTTCGCAGGAGATACTTCTACGACTTCTTTCTCACCTTTGTCATTCTCTTTCTCCTCAGTCTTAGCATCCTCGTGGATACGCTCTACAATTACATCATCATCACGAAGCTCAGCCTCATCAATGGTCTCATACTCCTGCGGTGCATTCTCCTTAGACAGATAGATATTTACCGGCATGAAAGAACAATATTTCTCAATAATCTCTCTCATACGATATTCGTTGGAAAACTCTGTACTCTCATCATTTAAAAACAGAGTAATTTCAGTACCAACTGTAGTCTTATTGCCTTCCTGCATATCATACTCTGTACCACCATCACAGGTCCAATGTACTGGAGCAGCGCCCTCTTTATAAGAAAGAGTATCAATATGAACTTCATCTGCTACCATAAATGCTGAATAAAAGCCAAGTCCAAAATGACCGATGATCTGATCATCCGTGGTCTTATCTTTATATTTGGAAAGAAACTCAGTAGCTCCTGAAAAAGCAATCTGTGTAATATACTCTTCAACTTCATCGGCCGTCATACCAAGACCTGTATCAATAAACTTCAAAGTCTTCTCTTCCGGATTCACAATAACTTGTACTTCAGCTTTGTAATCATCCGGAAGTGTGTATTCACCCATAACATCAAGTTTCTTAAGCTTCGTAATTGCATCACAACCATTGGAGATTAACTCTCTTGCAAAAATGTCGTGATCAGAATATAACCATTTCTTTATAATTGGAAAAATATTTTCACTGTTAATTGATAAACTACCATGCTTCTCAGCCATGCAGCTCACTCTCCTTTGTCTTCTTAATTATACAAACTATAGTAATACCAAACTGACTAAAAGTCAAGGAAAATTTAGCACTCATTTTAATTGAGTGCTAGTAATATTGCTGTTCACTGGTAACATTCCGCGAGGTGTTTTTTTGTGAACAAAGTTCACAGAAAACCCGAGAATCTCAGCGCGAAATCATGCGAATGCATGATTTCTGTGCATCGCGAAGCGTGTTACTGGTCACGGAGTGAACAGTAACCTAGTAATTATTATTAAAGAAGGGAGACCATTTCTGGTCTCCCTCATTCGTTCTGCTCTCATTCACAATTACTGTTTATCTGAGAATCCACTATTATTTTTTCTTATTGCGGTAAACAAGAATTCCTGCAATTAAGACAATCGCAACAATCAGAATAATTACAAATGGGAGGATTGGAGTATTATCCCCGGTCTTTACTGCATTCTTCTGATTTGCATCTGTTTTGTCTGCAGCCGGTGTCAGAGTCTGATTCGGTGCAGCATTTACAGTGAAATTAACCTGCTTGGTATCCTGTGTTCCAGTGTTTACCCAGTTGCTTCCATCAAACTGCTGCTGATTATATGTGACAGTCAAAGTATAATTTCCATTCTTGCCCATGCGGAAAGTTGCAGAATATGGTGCGCCGTCCCAGCTTCTTGCCTCAAGAACCTCCCAGTTCAGCGGCTGATATCTTACATCTCCCTTAATCGGATTTTCAATATCCATACCTGCGCCAACTGCAGTGAAAGTAATCTTGGTCTCTGTAGTATAGTTTCCATCGGAGCTGATTCCTGTGATACTGTTATTCCCTGCATCAGATACAATCGGTCCACGGCTTACAGTGACATTAACAGATACTACAAGGCTCAGGTTATCCGGATTGGTAACACCGTCTGGAAGAGCAGCAGTACCTTTCACAGAGAACTTCTGTGCTTCTGTACTGTTCTGATTATATGCACTGCCCTTTACATCCCATTTTACAGAGGCATTCATATCGCCCTTGTTTGTAGTAATCTTAACAGTAGATGGAAGCTGCAGTCCAGCTGCTGACTTCTCAACCCCGTTTGCCAGACTGATATCAGATACTTTGCCTACAGCTGTAAGCTTGGCAGCAGCTTCTGTTACTGTAAAGCTTACTGGAATATTCAGGTAATCTGTCTGATCTGTCTTAATGGAAACAGTCTGTGTATAGGTTCCTGCTGCCAATCCAACTGCCGGTGCAACAGTAAAGGATACAGACTGGTTTGCATTTGCCTCTAATTCTGAAGCAGACGGAGCACTTACTGTAAACTCGTTTCCGCTTACACTTACAGCAATACCAGTTAATTTCACATTTCCAGTATTGGATACATTGATTGTAACTGCAGCTGGTGCTTCTTTGTAACCAGCTTCTTTACTGTCGAATTTCACTTCGGAAATGTCGGTAGTAAATGAAGGAGCTGGAGTAATCTCCGGAGTCACTTCCGGGGTGACTTCTGGTGTTACTTCCGGAGTTACCTCTGGGGTTACTTCCGGTGTTGTTTCCGGAGTTACCTCTGGGGTTACTTCCGGTGTCACTTCTGGAGTTACCTCTGGGGTTACTTCCGGTGTCACTTCCGGAGTTATCTCTGGTGTCACTTCCGGGGTGGTTTCCGGTGTAGCTGGTTTCTCTGCTGGCTGCTGATCTGTATTCGTATCATCCTGCTTCTGCTCAGCTATTGTAAGCTTTGCAATGAAGGAAACCTTTACACCTTCCTCTGTTTCATAAGTGATCGTATCACTGTATTCTCCAACAGCTGTACCTTCTCTTGGCATAACCCATGCATCAACTGATTCTCCAGCCGCAAGAGAACCCAGATCCTTTACCATAAAATGTTCCGGACTGATTTCTTTGAAATTAAGAGTGCTGTTGCCAGTATTCTTAACAGTTACATTCTTAGTCATGGAAGAGTTTGCATTTTCCTGTGTGAAGCCTGCATTTACGGTTCCAAAATCAAGTACTGCAGTACCATCTTCTGCAGTATTTTCTGCAACAATTTCTGCTGTATACACAGGTTCCTGCTGGGCAGGGGATTCAGCTGAAGCTCCCTGATTTGCATCCTCAGCCTGTCCATTCTCAGGAACTTCCAGATAGCCTTCTGTTCCAATGTTAATCACACTGTCATCTGTAGTGATCTCAGACTGGGAATTGTCAGCAGAATTCTCTGTGTCCTGTCCATCTGCCGGCTGCATAACATCAGCGGAAGAATCAGTTGGTTCATCAGCACCAATGTCAATTACTTCCTCGGTTTGTGTATCTTCTGCTACATCCTGAGCCGGCTGTGTGTTCTCATCTGTCTGGGAACCTTCCGCAGGTGTATCCTCTGCTGCGATCTCCTGAGTAGGGGTTTCCTCTGCCGGTGCAGCCTCCTGCTCTCCCTCTGGAAGCTCTGTTGTCTCTTCCGGAGCTTCTTCCGGTGTAGCCACAATTTCAACTGTATTTACTTTCAGTTCTCCGGTTATGCCCATTTCGGCCTTTCCGGTAATTTTCAGCTCGATCTTATTTCCAAGATCTTCATCAACAAGCTTATAGGTCTTCTCAGTGCCTACTTCAGTAAGCTGATCTCCAACTTTTCTTGACCAGCTGAACGTTACATAATCGTCTGTAAGTCCTTCCGGTGTAACCTTTTCATAATCTGCGCTAAGCTCAGAGCCTACAGCTGCAGTTCCCTTAATCTTAAGCTGACCTCCAAGTTCTCCCTCTGGTGCTGCTGCCGCAAATACCAGAGACGGAAGCAATGAAAGCATCATAAGAAAAGTCATAATCATTGCTATAATTTTCCTAGGTCTCATATGCCATCCTCCTTTACATTCCCCTTTTAGGCTGACCTGTAACATTATTGTAACATATTTTAAACATTTTCACAAGCACTTTTATTTTATTGTAATTCTTACAGTGCATGTGACAGTGCTACTGTTCGCTCCGCGCACCGCAACCACTTCGCGCTGCACAGGAATCATGCATCCGCATGATTCCGCGCCCAGATTCTCGGGTTTTCTGTGAAATTTGTTTACAAAAAACACCTCGCGGAACATTGCCAGTGAACCATAACGCGATAGTTGCTGGTCACTTCTTTCTCCGGAAAACATCTTATGGGATGTATCTTCTCTTCTGAACAGTAACACATTATGTTCTCTTGTTTAGTGTCATTATAGCAACCTGATTTTATACTTATGTAATATGAATTTATCCGATAACTGTTCGGAATTCCAACCGGACATACTGCCTTTTCGCCAGTTTCATCACCTTATGTGAAAGTCAGTTACTCTGCAGCTGCAAACCTCTGCTTCAAAAGATCATCCCTCCACAATCAGATATTTTCCATCTGGAAGGGCAAATACTTCACTTGCTTCTTCTAATTCTTCATTACTCATGCCATCCACATCTGCACCCATTCCAGACAGATATTTTCGCACTTCGTCAATAGAATCTGCAACTACAGCCATGCAATCCTCCAGGAATTCCTCTGCTTCTTCGTAAGTTTCTGCAACCGGTTCATCAAAAAGCTGCTCCTGTTTTTCCAAAAATGTCTGAATACACTCCTCTGTATACATTTTTCCGACCTCCTGTTTTATAATAAAAGTTATAACTGTTTAGAGCATGCTGAATAATTATCAAAATTTTACTCTTCGCATTTTTCCTCATATAAATCAAGAATATCCTCTGGAGAATCCACAAGATAGTCCGCTCCATTTTTCAGCAGTTCTTCTTTTTCCCTGTATCCCCACAGAACACCTACCGTGTACATCCCGGCTGCTTTTCCAGTTTGCATGTCTGTTCCGGAGTCTCCCAGATACATACACTCTTCTGGCTTAATTCCAAACTGCTCCGCGATTTTAAGCGGACCATCCGGTGCTGGTTTCTTTCTTACAGAATCACTCTGTCCCATAACTGCATCAAAAATCTGAGACCCAAACATTCTTTCTACCACTTTCACGGCTGCTTCATGTGGTTTATTTGAGCACACCCCCAGCTTCACGCCTCTTTTTTTCAACTCTTTTAAGGTTTCCGGCATTCCCGGATAATGCTGTATTTTGTAAAATGGGTCTTTATCAAATTCTTTTCTATATAACGCTCTTGCTTCCTCATAGTGCAGCAATTCCGGATCTCCTGCATCGACCAGAAGTCTTTTCACCAGCATGTCAGCACCGTTTCCGCAATAGTATCTGTAATTTTCTATAGGCATTGGTTTCAAACCGTATTTTCTTACAACTTCATTTCCTACAACAGCCATGGAATCCAATGTGTAGGCTAAAGTTCCGTCCAGATCAAAAATACATGCTTTTATCATTTTCTCATTCCCCTTATATTGATTTTCATTTTCTTAAGTTCATAAATCAGTCTTCCTACAGGAAGCCCAACCACATTATTGTAGTCTCCGCAGATTCCTTTTACGTAAATTCCAAATTTCCCCTGGATTCCATAGCTTCCTGCTTTATCCATAGGCTCCCCTGTTTTTATATATTCCAGAAGCTCTTCTCTTGAAACAGGATAAAATTCAACATCGGTCCTTTCACTGAAAGTATAAGGCTTCCAGATACCCTGTTCTTTTACAAGAAGAGTTACACCGGTATAGACCTGATGGGATTTCCCCTGAAGTTTTAACAATGTATCTAATGCATCTTCTTCATCTGACGGCTTTCCAAGAATCTTTCCTTCAAATGCAACTACGGTATCCGCACCAATGATCAGACAAGGTTCACTTTCATTTTCAAGTCTGTCTGCAACCGATATTGCTTTATCCTGCGAAAGCTTTTCCACCGTTTCCGCTGGATCTGTCAGGTTGGTGTTCTCTTCCCCATTGCTTACAACCACAGAAAAATCCACACCGATTCTTGCAAGCAGTTCCTTTCTTCGTGGGGACCCCGAAGCTAAAACAATTTTCTCCATAATCTCTCCTTTTCTGTCTTAACAGTATAACCCTCCATTTATATGGGTGCAACGATTTTTTTCTTTTCTTTTTGCGTAAAAAGTATTACAATATAGACAACTCCATTAAGCTTTGTTTAGACAGATGGAAAATACCGAAAGGAGCAGACAATATGGCTAAGATTAACAAATATTGGGGAATGGTTGCACTCGGAGCAGCAACAGCAGCAGTAGCCGGTGCCGTAGCAGCAGCTTTTGCCAAAAGACATGCTTTGGAAGAGGCAGCTGACCTTGAAGATGATTTTGAAGATGAGCAGGAAGATGACGAGCAGCCTGAAGCAAAGGATGTCCACGAAGATTTCGTAACCTGGGAAGCTACTTCCGAAGATGAAAAAGATGATGAAACCGAAGGCTCTGAGGAGCCTGATTCACAAGAAAGTTCAGAGGATACAGAAGAGGATTCTGCTGAAAATGCAGAAGAGCAGGATAATACTATAGCCGATGCTCTTGAAAAAGCAGCGAAAGATGAAGATAAATTCGAGGAAGAACTTGCTGAAGCTGAGAAAGAGCAGGACGAAGAAGAAGCTTCTATCCACATTGATTAATTGCAGGTAAATTCATAATTATTCCACATTTTACAAATAGTGACAATCAGGCTTGCCACTTTCGTTGACAGTATTTAGATTTCACTTTGCAAGAAGAAGTTCCAACAGAATTTTCTATTGCAAAAACCCCCACGGCAATTTGAATATAATTTTCCGTGGGGGTTTCTTTTACGCTTTTGGAAGTTTAAATGAACTCTTAAGAGAAACAATACGGTTAAATACCGGTGCTCCTTCTTTGGAATCATGAATGTCTGCACAATAAAAGCCATTTCTTACAAACTGGTAACTATCCAGTCCTTTGGCTTTCAGAAGCTCTGGTTCAACATAAGCAGACATCTCTATAAGAGAATTCGGGTTCAGATTCAGTTCTCCTGTCTCTTTATCATAAACACCCTTTTCCTCATCTACGATATTCTCATAAAGACGTACCGGAACCTTACCTGCATTTGACGCTTCAACCCAGTGAATGGTTCCTTTTACTTTACGTCCGTCAGGTGCATTTCCGCCCTTTGTTTCCGGATCATAAGTACAATGTACAGCAGTAACTGTTCCATCATCCAATGCCTCGAAACCTGTGCATGTAACAAAATATGCATTCATAAGACGAACTTCCGTACCAAGGAAAAGTCGTTTGTATTTCTTTGGAGGATCGATCATAAAGTCTTCTCTTTCAATATAAAGTTCCTTTCCAAATGGAACCTTTCTGCTACCAAGGGCTTCATTTTCCATATTGTTCGGAGCATCCAGATATTCCACCTGTCCTTCCGGATAATTGTCAATGATCAGTTTGATCGGATCAAGGACTGCCATATAGCGAGGAGCCTTTAATTTCAGATCCTCACGGATACAGTACTCGAGCATTGCATAGTCTACTGAACTGTCAGCTTTGGATACACCACAAAGTTCCACAAACTTCTGAATAGATTCAGGTGTGTAACCACGGCGACGTAAACCGGAAATAGATACCAGTCTTGGATCATCCCATCCGTCAACAATTCCATTCTCTACCAGCTTCTTAATATAACGCTTACCTGTTACTACATTCGTCAGATACAGCTTTGCAAACTCAATCTGCTTCGGAGGATGTGGATATTCCAGTTCTCTTACAACCCAGTCATATAATGGTCTGTGATCTTCAAATTCCAGAGTACAAATGGAATGTGTAATTCCCTCAATTGCATCCTCAATAGGATGAGCAAAATCATACATCGGGTAAATACACCAGGTATCTCCTGTTCTGTGATGGCTTACATGAGCTACACGATAGATAACCGGATCTCGCATGTTCATGTTTGGAGAAGCCATGTCAATCTTTGCTCTCAGAACTTTCTCACCATCAGCATATTTGCCTTCTTTCATCTCTTCAAAAAGCTGAAGATTCTCTTCTACAGTTCTGTTGCGATACGGACTCTCTTTGCCAGGCTCCTTTAAAGTTCCACGATATTCTCTGATCTGGTCCGCAGTTAAATCGCAGACATATGCCTTACCTTTTTTAATCAATTTTACTGCGGCTTCATACATCTGTCCGAAATAATCGGAAGCGAAGAACAGTCTGTCCTCCCAGTCAGCTCCCAGCCATTTGATATCGGCTTTAATGGACTCAACAAACTCAGATTTCTCCTTAGTCGGATTGGTATCATCAAAACGCATGTTGAATTTACCATTGTACTCTTTCGCCAGTCCGGCATTTAAAAGAATGGATTTGGCATGTCCTATATGAAGATAACCGTTTGGCTCTGGCGGAAAACGTGTATGAACGGTGTCATAAACTCCTTCTGCCAGGTCTTTATCAATGATATTCTCAATAAAATTTTTGGAAACCTTTTCGTTCTCCATGGTTCTCCCTCCTGATATCAACTCTTTTATAGCATAAATTCCAATATCTGTCAGAGCATGTTAAAAAATTTTCTTTAATATGTGTATCGGGAATAGTTTCTCAAACATGTTCTGTTCTTTGATGATTTATCTTATCATAAATAGGTGCATTTTAAAAGTTTTTCTTACAAAAATATTGATTTTTCTCCCTATCTATGAGAATATATTAATTTATGCCACAAAAAAATCCCCGATATATAATCAGGGATTAAAAAGAGCTGATGACGGGAATCGAACCCGTGACCTCCGCCTTACCAAGGCGACGCTCTACCGACTGAGCCACATCAGCACTCTCATGTCCGGCATTTCTGCCGCTCACAGTTGATTATATTACCAGAAGGTTATCTTGTTGTCAACACTTATTTTCAAATTTTTTCAAAAAATATAAAATAATTAAAATTTTTTGCTGCAGCACCTGCCGCTGCAACCTGGCAGGTACTGCTATACTGCATTTTTCATTTTTCAGGAATAACAATATTCCGCACATAATCTGTATCTGTCAGTAAGCCATCTCCGCTTTTCTTGTTTGTAAAGGAAGCGGTCCCATTCTGATTTCCGGACAGATCAAACTGAACAGTATTTCCCTGTACAGTTCCATTTACTACCTGGTCAATTTTCTCCAGTTTATACCGCATAACTTTACTCTCCTGAACCTGGTATTTCCCTGCCGGAAGTGCGAATACAGCCCTTTTGCTTACATCTGCCCGGGTGTCTGTGTTTTCTTTTGTAAATTCCACAGTTTTAGAGTAAATACGTTCTTCTCCATCCAGATCTGTTCCTTTCACCGTGAATGTAAAGGCCGGATTTCCCTGTCCCCAGACAATTTCATCTCCATGAAGAATTTTGTTTATTGTAAGAGTCACCATCTTCACATCTGTCATCTGGAACTTCTGAACTCCAGATGTACTTTTTACCGTACAAATCACCGGTTTTCCTTTTTTGTAACCGGAAGGAGCTGTTATTTCTGTAAGTACATATTCTCCGGCTGGCAGTTTATTAATCCTATGAGCAGTTTTCCCGGACGTCCAGGTGTCGATCACTTTTCCGCTTTTATCCGTCAACTGCATAACAGCTCCTGCAACAGCTTCACCTGTCACCTTATCCGTCTTTAAAAATTCCGCTTTTATATAACGGTTTTCAATTACCATTGTATAACCTTGCTCATTCTTTACCAATCCATTTGCATCCACAGTAAATTTATAAACTGTGTTATCTAAAACATATCCGGCAGGTACTGCTGTCTCCTGTATACAATATGTTGCAGGTGACAGCCCTTCCAATTTTATTAATCCGTTTTTGTTTGTTGTGTATGTTGTTCCCGCCGAATCTGCATTTGCACTGCTTTCCCATAAACGGAATTTTACGCCTTCAATAGGAGGACGATTTCCTCCTGCTTCTTCCGTTTCTGTTACTTTTTTGATGTACAGATGCATTTTCTGATTTCTGACAAGGATCGCTTTTTCAGGCTCTGTTTTGCTTAAATTCGCCTCAAATACCTGCCGGCTGATTGCATATCCCTCCGGTGGTCTTACCTCACTTACCTTATATTTTCCAAGATAAATATCTTTTGAAATGGCTGTTCCATTTCTATCCGTTACTATAGTATCTGCTACAGTCCCAGCTCTCAGCAAAATATTTCCAGAAGCAGAACGGATGTCCTCCAAAGCTGTGATCTGAAATTTTCCATTCTGCAGTGCCTTTCCTGTCTCATCCACTTTTCTTATAGTAATATGACCTTTTGGAACTTTTTCCTTTACAATCACCCTGGTCTTTTCTGTATTTTTTGATGTGGAAGAAGGTTCTCCTCCGATCCAGTTAAAAGTACTTGTAGCAATATTGTATATATGGGCTTCCAGTACATCCGGATTTTGATTTGCTACATAGTACTGCTGTAAGTTACTGTTACTCTTCAATCCAACAGTAAGTAAAAGACGCACGGATTTTCCATAACAGCGCTCTGGCAATTCTGCCACAGAAGACAAGGTAATCGAATTTCCAGCAACATTCAGACTCCAATCTCCGCGTACACTGTCAGAAGCGCCAAATGAAGCTTCTACTGTCTGATCAAGATATATCTGAACCCCTTTCAGTTCAAAACAGTCTGCCAAAGTATCCTGGATTTTAAATTTGGAAATTTTCCATTCTCTTTTATTGGAAGGAATTTCCTGAACAATTTCAAACACACTTTCAAAATCTCTGCCATTATACTCTGCAGTAACTATTCTCTGATTTTCCCTTAGAATCCATTTTTGAGGATTCTTTGGTTCGGTTCTGTTTACGCTTGCCCTATCTGCAGCATTGTTCGAGGTAATTGTTACAGCCTGCGAGTCTCCTTTATGCTGTGTCGTAACAGTAAAATGATTGCTGGTCACATAAGAAGCTACAGTTCCGTTATAAGTACAGGAAATCTCTCCTGGTACCATTCTGGCGTTAAAAATCACATCATAGGATTTCCCATAAAATCCTCTGTCACCAAGAGCAGCTTCTGTTGCCTTTAAGGTAATGTTCTTTCCATTTACAGATATCTGGAACCGTCCATCCACTCTGTTCTGCCCGTTTTCATAAACCTCCGCTGTTGCAGCTGTCAATTCTGCTCCCGCAGGCAATGTATCTGCAATTTCCATTCTGGTCATATACCCGCCAAATTCATTATCCGGCACATTTATATTCAGTTTATATTTATACTCACTGTCCGGACCTGGAAGAAGAAGGTCTTCTCTCCATACCCCATCCTGCAAATTGGCAGTATACTTCTTTACAGAGGCATTCACTACTTTGTTTTTATATCTTGTACAATCTGTAGTCACTTCATCTGACCAGGAAGTTCCTGCGAGCCCATTTATATGCTGACAGGTAATCGAAGCCTTATTTTTTACCTCATAACGGTAACTGTCACCAATGTAAACCGGTGTTATTTCAGTAGGATCCATTCTCACTTTTATCTGAAACTCATATGTTTTTCCATAAAAGTCCGCCTGTGACAATGCTGCCTGTGTAGCCTGAAAATTTATCACATCCCCATCTGTAGAAATACTAAACCATGAGGTTACATCATTCTCTGAAGGCAGCATCTTTACAGCTGCGTAACCAGCGAAATCGACTCCTGCCGGCAGGGTATCACTGACTTCGCAAGAGCTGTAATAATACGCTGAATGCTCTTCCGGGATATCTGTCTGCAAGGTATAATAAAATTCCGAGGTACTGTCAGACAAGGTGTTTGACGTTCCCTGGGAAGCCAGTGTATTTCCAGTCTTTTTTACAAGGCCAGGATACTCTACCGGACCATAGCCTTTCGCATCCCAGTTAAGTCCGGCAGACGTTTTACAGGTTCCAGTCTGTACATCAGCAAATACACTTTTGATCCTGCTTGCTGTTTCAATAGAATAAGCTCCGCAACCAGGCCGCAGAATTGCCAGATAGAAGCCGGATGAATTGTCCAGCTCATAAACAACTGTATTTTGCGGAATCTCTCCGTCAACGGCAGGTGCCGGTGCGGTAAGAACTTCAAAGTTTTTGGAAAATAAAGTTTTCTTCACTACATTTACTACAGAATCAGTTGTCGCATACCGGTGTCCTATAGAACCATTCTGAAGATTGATTCCAAATCTCTGGTACAAATCAATATCCAGCCATCGAAAACGATAGTTGCCTGCAACCGGAATATCTGTACCGCTTTTTACAATATCAATTTTGATTTCCTGTGCAGAGAGCTCATCCTTAAAGCTGATCCACAATTCATTTGAATTGCTGACACCAAACATAGGATAAATTCCCGTTATTTTATTTCCCTTGTAATCGTAGGTATAATCCTGATAATTATTACAGGTAAGAAGAAGGTCTACCTTCGTATTTGCTTCTTTATTGTATCCTACATGTGTAACACGAAAACCAAATTTTCCTTTTGCATTGTTATTAAGTGGAACAAAATACGGTCCCTCTACCATTGCTCCCTGCTTCATTCCTGAAATAACGTCATTTCCCGCATTGTTCCATGAATAAACCTGGCTATCCGCATTCCAGCCAAGTCTTGTATATTTGCTGCTGAAAAGAGTACTTCCATTTGCAACAGCTGTAAAACCGCCCTTTCCTTCTCTTACAGGAGTTCCTTCCTGTGCATAATTTTCCGGAGCAACATATGCATCAATCAAGTCATCTGTGTTGCCATCTTCAAGCACTTCTAAACCATCTTGAAAAAACATGGAATCCTCTTCTGGAGTTTCCAATTCCTCCAAAGAAGACAAAAATTCTCCATCCTCATTTGCAATCAGTCCACTCTGAAAAAATTTCTCCTCTTCTGAAGCATTCCTGTTGGCTTCTGTACTGTCTGTTTCTGTACTATCTGTTTCTGCCCCATCCATTTCATCATAAGCAGGATTTTCTTCACATTCAGCTTCTTCAGGCGCTGTATTGTCTTGCATTACTTTCTGCGCTTCCGTTTCAGTTGACACCATCTCATCTTCCTGTGCCCTTACTGCCCAGCCAGGATAGGAGAACGCTACAGGCACAGCCAGAGCCGCGGCCAATATAGTTTTTTTCAGATTTCTTTTTCTCATTCCCTCGCCTCCTTCTGGTCAATATCAGCCTGTTTCAAATATTCCTGATAGATTTCTTTCATGGTTTTGCTTCCATCCTGTTCCTGAATAACGCTGGCAATCACAGGTACATCATAGCTTACGCTTGCATCCAGTTCCCCCTCTAAATAGGAAACAGCAGCTATTTTTCGAAATAGCGGTGTAGTGGATTCTCCTGGGTTCAAAACACTTTTATAGCCGTAAATATATTTTTTGTTTCCCGAGGTTTTCTCCTGATAAAGAAGAGCCCACTTCGTCTCGTCTGCCTGAAATGTAAACAATTCTCTGTTTTCTCTTATTGTTTTTCTGCCTGTACTGCCATCCAGAACAGCTATACTTCTCATAGGAACATTTACCTCCAGAAAAACATTTGCACTGTTTTCCCCTATATTTTTCACAACCGGATCTTTCTCCAGGCTCTGACCGGGATAAACCTTTGACGCTTTTTGCGTATCCCAGTGGGCTTCTGTAAGCTGCGCCTTTACAGATCCTGCCGTAAAAACATTCTTTACTTCGCCAGCGGATTTGCTTAAATACGCAGCTGTTCCCCCGGCAAAAGACATAGTTCCGACAAGCAGCCCCACAACTGCCAAAAAGCTTCTATTTTTCCTCAACTTATCTCACTCTCCTTTTTATCTGCCCTTCAAAAATTTCTGTTGCCAGATAAATTGCAAACAGGAAAAAGACTGCCGCAATTTTACCCGTTCTGCTTCCTGTAAAGTTCAGCACATATCCGGCAAAAGGGATGCAAAATACAACCGTGCCCTGCAGATTTTCCCACTTTACCGGTTTTGTATCTTGATATTGATTGGAATCCCCTTTTGTTACAAAAAAATGCTTTTCCTTATTGTTTTCTGCTACCCGGTGTGTAATCATTGTTCTCCCTTGTTCTGTGGTAAATGTAATGATCTCCCCTTTTTCTACTTTTTCCGGCTCCTTTTCCTTCACATATATGGCACTTCCAACTGGCAAATCAGGCTCATGCTTCCAGACATTACGCTGTAACATTTCATGCCATATATCTGGGGAAACGAAAGTCCGACTAACAAAATGACAAAAATCGCCCATATGATTTTCAACAGACCTTTTCCCCAGATTTTTAATCTCATCTGTCTTTTTCCTTTCTGTACAGTTTTCTTGCAGTTACTGCAAGAACCACCGCAGCTGCAAATAGCGCAAACCATCTTGCCAGCAGATTTGTGTTATCTCCGGTTTTAGGGCTTGCAGACGCAGTTGCATACACTTTTTCTCCTGCTGCTCCATTTAAGCTTTCCCCTCCACCATTGTATCCACTTCCACCACTGTTTCCGTTTTCGCCATACTTTCCATTTCCGCTTTTATTTCCACTTCCGCCGTTATTTCCGTCATCTCCATTGTTCTCATCGTCATTGTGCCCCCGGTCACCATTTCCATTTTGACCGGAAGATGAATCCGAAGAGGCCTGACTCGCAGAAAATACCCATTTCACTTTTCCCAACAGTTCCTGATATTCATTATCCATCTCTTCACTTAAAGACAATTTTACAATCAGATTTTTTCCTGCTCCTGGTTTAAACTCACCAAGGGAAATGTCTTTTTTCATGCTCCAGCCTTTTTTCGTCAGATTTCCATCTACAGTTCCATGATAAAGAACTTTATTGTTCTCCAGAATTTCAATCTTTGCATAACTGGTAAGAAGCTTCCGTATCAGCTCCAGATTCTTTTTGCTGTACTTGTTCTGTTTGGCAGCTTCCGCCCGAAGGCTCATCTTAATGTTTAAATCCGAGTTATTAGCAAGCCTTATTGTCTGGCTTCTTGTACATCCAGGCTGCAGGTTCTTAAAATTTGCAAACAGATCTGTTTTCTCGCCGCCAATGATCAGCTTATGATTTTTGTCAAAAATCACACTGGTAACAACTTCGCAAGTACATGGCTGATAGGTAATTCCAAGATCCTTCTCATTTTTTCCCCATATTGCTTTCATTTCGCCGCTCTCTGCCTGTATACTCTCCAGATTTACAATAATTCTTGCCTCTTTGTTCTTATAACGGTTGTCTGCTTTTTCAGAGAGATAGTAGCTGTCCATCAGAGGCTTTTTCGTGGTTTTTCCTGCCGGCAATACATCCTTATAGTACCAGTAGCCGTCCTCACACAGCTTCCAGAGATCGGTGTTGTAATGAATTTCGATCATCTCAGGATCCAGTTCCCGATTTTCCAGAAACTGACCGGTTTCACTGATACTCCCAAACACTCTTCCAATTTTTATCCGGACAAAGGAATCCACAGTTCCTTCATTTTTTATATTTACCTCTTTCACCACTTTCTGTCCCGGATCTACATGATCTGGCCTTACATAATTTTCCTGTATGGAATTTTTGTAAGAGGACATAGACAGCAGATTTACTGCATATTCAGATACATTCCAGGCAGCCAGCGCAGTACCGCATGCAAGCAGCAGTACTGCCACCACAGTTATGCAGATACTTGTGCACTTATGCTTCTTCATGGTATCTCTTCCTTTCTGATCAGTTCTCACTGCCGCGGTTTATTTCCTGCAAGGTTCCTCCTTTAATTTCTTCATCCAACATGCGGTAAGCTTCTGACTGGGTAGCAAATCCTTTGCTCTGAATTGCCTGTGCTGTTACTTTCAGCTGATAATTTCCAACTTTCTGCATCTGTGTCTGGTTCCAGTCTGTAGGAATCGCAATATTGGTAAACAGGGTAGACTCCTCTCCAATATTTAAAATTCCATCCCCTTTTGCTCCCATATAATTGAAAACAAGTTTTGAAGCAGTGGAGCGTGCCGTGTCCTTTGTCCACAATGGATTTACCATTGGATAGGCTGCCAGCTGTGCAAGGTTGTAGCCAGGAATCCTATCCTGAATCAGTCCGGTAGCCTTACCTTCTTTTTTGTCATATCCACCGGTAAAAGTCTTATCAAAATAAATGGTTTTATAAATCAGATTCAACGCCTGATCGTCTGTGATCGGTGTCCCCTGACTATTCAGAATGTCCACACTCATTCTCACATAACAGGGCTCGTCCCCGTTTTTGTCGGAGGTGATGTTCTTTACAGTTGGATTTTTGTATACCGTGTATCCCGGATACATATTCTTTCCATCGTTTTCATTTGGATCCCAGTCCGGTTCTTTCAGACCAATATCAAGGTCCCCTGTGGTAAAAACATTGGTCTGCACAGAATTTTCCGTGAAATAAGCCATTGTGTTTCCAATTCCAAATAACATGGCACATGAAAGTGCTCCCGCAAATAATACATTTCTTTTTCCTCTGCTCATTTTCATATTTTCTCTTCCTTTCTCTCATTAAAAATGAAACAATCCTGCTTCATACGCACTTTTTGGATTGTTAAGACCAAAATATTCTTCTCCTGTCATCTGCTGAAGAATCTGTCCGGAAATCTTAATTTCCACCCCGCCCATTTCCTGAATCCAGGTCTGCCTGCGATTATTTACCTTTTTATCCACCCAGACCTTTGTAAATAAAGGAACAGTTGTTTCTCCTGTACCATTCAGGTTCCTTTTCAAAACTTTCGAGTAGTAAAAATACTGTACAGGGTCTGTCTTTTTCTGATCAGCAAATCGCACCCATTCTCCTTTAGCGGCATCATCACTGTTATAATCAATGGTATAAACCTGGACTACTTTTTCCATATCCTGAACGCTTAAGACTTTTCCTCTTTTGCTCTTATCCGGGCAATTCTGACTGTAAACGAACTCACATTTCAATGCTGCAAGCTCATTCATATTCAGTTCTGATGTATTGGTTATCTGAGGATCTTTTGCAACAGAAGAACCTGGAACAGTAAGTAATCCTTTCTGTGGATTCCAGGACGGCTCTGTAAGAACTGCATCCAGGCCTTTTTCCCCGGCAAATGTCAGCCTGTTTGCAACTTGTCCTGTGTCACCAAGATAAGCAAGTGTGCCGCCAGTTCCCACAGCCAGACATAACCCGGTTCCAAAGATCAGTGCTGCCTTTTTCATTTTTTTCATGTGCACCTCCTTACAGTCTTGCAAAGGCTTCTTCCGGAGAAGAAAATCCTTCGCTCTGAACCGACTCTTCATACACAAGAATATCAAATGGAACTAAATCTTCTTTTTTTACTGTGTTTTTTATAACAATATTATCAAAAACCGTATCTGTTCGCTGTCCTGGCTGAAGCTGTTTCTGATAATAATAGTATCCGTCTTCTCCTGTTTTCCAACTGTCTTTTATCTTAAGAGGCTCACACTGCGCCTGTGCATCCAGATTGCTGAATACTACCCTGACCCGGACATATACCGGAATCACAGAATCATTTACAATACATGGCTTTTTCTTTATGACCGATCCTGGTCCAGGATCGGCCGGAGGATCAAACTCTTCTTCAATGTGTGTCTTATTCTCCACTATCTTTATCCTGTTAACAGTTTCCTGGCGGTCAATTAAATAGGCATACACCATAGAACCTGCTGCTCCCGCCAAAAGGCAGAACGCTAGTACAAACAGCATCCATTTCTTTCTCATGGATCAATCACGGCAGGAACCGTTCCTGCTTACTCCTTTCCTCCTGGAATTTCTGTTATTTTGCAGACCTGCTGCAAAACAGCTACTGCTCAAAAAGACCAGTAACCATAAAATCAGCACATGGGTACCACCTCCTTTACAAAGAACCAGAACGGTCATATCTGTCATTAGGGATTTTTCGAAAATTAAATAGTAAAAAGAATAAAAGATTTGATTTATAAATACATCTGAGATCAGTGAAATAAACAGAAACTATAATTATTAATATTTTAACAATTTCTAAGATACAATAATTAATTAAATGGATTTTAATAACTGAATTAACAAATTTGAATTAAAGATTAAATTGACGCGTCTTCTGTGACGCATTGATTAATTGATATGATAACATGTTTTTTGAAAAAGTCAATACAGGAAATAGAATTTTTCTATTTCCTGTACCAGCTCCTGGACTAGAAAAGGCTCTAGCTTATTACCTCGCGGATTTTGGAGCGGATTCTCTGCAGAGCATTATCAACAGATTTTGGAGATTTATTCAGGATTCCTCCAATTTCCACATATCCTTTTCCCTTCAGATACAAATCCAGCACTTTATTTTCCATAGGACTTAAATAATCTGAAATTCTTTTCCGAAGATCCTCTGTAGTCTCCTGATCAATAATGATAGATTCCGGATTCTCCACGCTCAGTTCCCAGATTGGACTGCTTTCATCCTCCTGATTCAACGATACATAGGAATTCAGAGGCTGGTGCTTCTGGCGGTTAGAATTCTGAATGGCACTGTATATCTGCCTGTCAATACACACTCTGGCAAAAGTTGCAAAAGATGCCTCCTTATCTGTCTGAAAATCCCGGACTGCTTTAAACAAACCGATCATTCCTTCCTGAATCAGGTCATCTGTATCTCCTCCGATGAGGAACATGGCCCGGGCTTTCTGACGCACCAGCCCCTTATATTTCTCCATCAGATAATCTTCTATGGCTGTCTCTCCAGCCCGCAGACGGGCAATCAGTTCTTCATCACTTACACCATCGAACTTTCCCATATTTCCTCCGGATTTTATTTCATTCTCTGGCGAACCACCTCATAGGCAAGGATTCCTGCTGCAACAGACGCATTCAGAGAATCAATATCTCCCTTCATAGGAATAGCTGCCACAAAGTCACATTTTTCCTTTACAAGACGGCTCACGCCCTCTCCCTCATTTCCGATTACCACACCCATAGGACCGGTAAGATTCAGATTGTACATCAGATCTCCGCCCATATCTGCGCATACGAACCACATACCCTCTTTTTTCAGCTCTTCGATGGTCTGTCCAAGATTAGATACCTTGGCAACTGGTGTGTAGTTCAAAGCCCCTGCAGAAGTTTTTGCAACTGTTGATGTAAGCCCTGCCGCATGTCTTTTCGGAATGATAACACCATGTGCGCCTGCAAGGTTGGCAGTACGGATAATAGCTCCCAGATTATGGGGATCTTCGATATCATCAAGAAGAAAAATGAAAGGTGCTTCTCCTTTTTCCTTTGCTTTATTTAAAATATCCTCAATTGTGGAATATTCATATGCAGCCACCTGCGCGATCACGCCCTGATGGGCGCCTGTCTCGCTTAACTGATCCAGACGCTCTTTCTGTACAAAATTAATGATCGTATCTTTTTTTCTTGCCTCACGGATAATGGTGCGTACTGGTCCATCCTGGCATCTGTCCAGAACAAAAAGCTTGTCCACGCATTTTCCTGAGCGAAATGCCTCTAATACCGCATTTCTTCCTTCAATCTGCTCGCTCATTTGCAGCCTCCTGTCTCTTATTGCCTTTGTAAAATCATTGCTGTTGTTCTTTATAAATTCTCTTCCGGAATTCCTTTTCTCACCAGTTCCACAATTCTGGAATAATCTTCTTTCAGGTACAAATATCCCATCAGTGCCTCAAAGCCTGTAGCCCTGCGGTAATCTGCCATTGTAGCATGCTTGGCCATTGTAGGGGAATGTGCATTTCTGCCTCTTTTATAGACAGCCAGTTCTTCTTCTGTAAGATCAGGTTCCAGAAGTTCCATCATCTTTGACTGCGCTCCTGCCTTTACCAGGCTGCTGGCCTTTTTATGAAGCTGATTCACCGGACAGTTGCCTTTTTTAACAAGGATTGTCCGGATCACCAGTTCATAAACACCATCTCCAATATAAGCCAGTGTCAGCGGGGAATAGGTTCGCAGATCCCTGTCTTTCAGTTCAAACAGTTCTTTTAATTCACTTAAGCCCGTTTCCATTTTACTCCTTCACGTGTATCTTTAAGAATGATTCCCTTTACAAGGAGTTCATCACGAATCTCATCTGCTCTTGCAAAATTCTTTGCCTTTCTTGCCTCCTGGCGCTCTGCAATCAGATCTTCGATTTCTTTATCCAGAATTTCTTCTTTCTTCACAGCAGCAAGTCCAAGCACATCACAAAGCTTCACAAGAATTTCAAGAATTCCTTCTGCAAAAGCGGCGCTGCTTTCTTCTGTTACATTTGTATTGGCAAATTTGACCAGTTCAAATACAGCTGCAAGCGCATCAGCTGTGTTGAAATCGTCTTCCATTGCTTCTTCAAATTTCTTTACATATCCTTCTGCCTCTGCAAGAAGTTTCTTCTCAGCCTCAGTAAGTTCAACAGCAGATGCCTTCTCCTTACGGTCTTTCAGGCGTCCTGCTGCCTCTGTAATTCTCTCAAGGGCATTCTTGGAAGACTCCATAAGATCAGCACTAAAGTTCAGCGGACTTCTGTAGTGTGCATTCAGCATGAAGAAACGAAGCACCTGCAGGTCATACTGCTCGCTGATCTCACGCACAGTACGGAAGTTTCCAAGGGACTTGGACATTTTACGGTTATCAATATTCAAGAATGCATTGTGCATCCAGTATCTTGCAAAAATTTTGTCATTGCAGCATTCGCTCTGTGCGATTTCATTCTCGTGATGCGGGAAAATAAGATCCTCACCACCGGCATGGATATCAATCTCGTCTCCAAGATATTTCTTAGACATAACAGAGCACTCAATGTGCCAGCCCGGACGGCCATCGCACCACGGAGAAGTCCAGTATGGTTCCCCTTCTTTCTTCGGTTTCCAGAGTACGAAATCCAGCGGATCTTCTTTCTGGTCCTCTCCTGATACCTGAAGTGCACGGAATCCAGACTGCAGGTCATCCAGGTTTTTGTGGGAAAGCTTTCCATATTCTTTAAATTTCTTTACACGGAAATATACAGTTCCGTCTGCCACTGCATAAGCATATCCTTTATCCATAAGAGTCTGGATCATGCTGATCATGCCGTCAATTTCCTGAGTTGCCTGAGGATGTGTAGTAGCAGGCTTCACGTTCATTCCTGCCATATCCTTTTTGCACTCTTCAATATATCTCTGGGAAATTTCTTCTGCGGAAACTCCCTCTTCGATTGCTTTCTTGATAATTTTGTCATCTACATCTGTAAAGTTGGATACATAGTTTACTTCGTATCCTTTATATTCCAGATAACGGCGGACTGTATCAAAAATGATCATTGGACGTGCATTACCAATATGGATCAGGTTGTATACAGTAGGTCCGCAGACATACATTTTTACCTTTCCCTCTTCAAGGGGTACAAATTCCTCTTTCTGACGGGTCAGCGTATTAAAAATCTTCATTTTATTTCTCCCTCCGGTCAATTTCTCTAAATGTTATTTCGCAGCTACCAATTCCAGACTTCTGCAGCATTTTGTACTTGTGCGCACAACAACATTATTTCTTGTATAAAAGGCAGACTGCCTGGGAAGCAATTCCCTCTTCTCTTCCGGTAAAACCCAGCTTCTCCTCTGTGGTAGCCTTGATATTCAGACAGTCAGGCTCCATATGCAGCGCTTTCGCAATGTTTTCCTTCATCTGTGGAATATGAGGTGCCATCTTCGGCTTCTGGGCAATGATCACAGCGTCAATATTTCCTACACCATATCCTTTTTTTTCCAGAAGAGAGGCTACATGTTCCAACAGCTTTACGCTGGAAATCCCCTCGTATGCCGGATCTGTATCTGGAAAATGCTGTCCAATATCTCCAAGAGCTGCAGCTCCCAAAAGAGCATCCATAATCGCATGAATCAGTACATCTGCATCTGAATGTCCCAGCAGGCCTTTCTCCCACGGTATCTTCACACCGCCAAGGATCAGATTCCGGTTCTCTGTCAGTCTGTGTACATCATATCCCATTCCCACTTTCATAAGATTATCCACATTTCGTCCCTGCCTTTCTTCTTGAAAGGGATTTTCCTGCATAGCAAAAAATCCCCATGCTATCGTTCGCTATTATACATGATTTCCAACTAAAAAGCAATCCGTCAACAGTTTAATATGCCAGGGATTTCTGTCTGACATTCCAGACTGCGTTGCAACAGAATTCTGCACAATTTTTATTTATGACAAAGGCCTCCCGGGTGAACCCCAGAAGGCCTGACAATATATATTCTAAATATTTGCATATCTTTAAATACAAAAACATTTGACATATTTTCCTGTGGGCAGTGCTATTAAACTTCTGCGATTACCTCAACTTCGCAAAGAACATTCTTCGGAAGAGTTTTCACAGCAACACAGGAACGTGCTGGTTTGTTTACAAAGTATTTCGCATATACTTCATTAAACTTGGCAAAATCTCCCATATCAGCAAGGAAGCATGTTGTCTTAACTGCCTTCTCAAAGCTACTTCCTGCTTCTTTCAGTACTTCGCCAAGATTCTTCATAACCTGCTCTGCCTGAGTCTCAATGGTATCTCCGTTGATCTCGCCTGTTGCAGGATTTACCGGAATCTGTCCAGATGTGAATAATACTCCATTTAAGATCATTGCCTGGGAGTATGGTCCGATTGCTGCTGGTGCCTTCTCTGTATAAACTACTTTCATGGTGTAAATCTCCTTTCAATTTTTCTTTTATTGTCTTCATGCTATCGCAAAATTTTATTAGTGTCAAGCAATTTTTTTGTACGAATCTGGAAAGTAATTTTATTCTGCCTTGCAGGATTTTCCTATTACATAAATAACGTTTGCTGCACAGTCTTAGGGCGTGTTTAAAAAATCATTCCCGCAATCTGCACGCCCCACTTTGCGGGAGATTTCACCCGAATTCGGTTGCAGTAGCCCGCTACGGCACCCTCATCCGGGCGAAATCTCCCACAAATTGTGACGCACATCTTGCAGAAAGCCTTTTTCAAACATGCTCTAATTCAAATAATAATAAACCATCGCAGAAATCCTTTGAATATTGGAAACAGCATCTGCTTCCTTTCCTACATTCTCAGACATTACACACAGAATATAATCCGTTCTAGCTCCATAGACAATTCCAATATCGTGCTGGCTTTTATCATTTTCACCAGTTTTATTCGCTACCTGAACAGATTCCTTAAGCCCGCCAGGAATCTTTGTTCTGGTATCCTGATTCAGAAGCAAAGACAGCATCTGGTCAGAATCCTCCGGACTTACACATTCTCTTCGGTAAATCTTCTCCAGCAGAGTGCCACAATCCTCCACAGAGGTCATATTACTGCTGCCAATCCCTTCCGAATCTGTATTCGAAGGCGCAAGCGTATGAAGCACAGCGGTCTCTTTATAGCCCTGTTCCCTAAGATACCTGTTAATTACACGTGCACCTGCATTGAATTGATTGGAAGCAGTCTGAAGCCTTACCATTTCATTAAAAGACTCATTGTCACTGTAGGTTACCATATTCTCCATAAGCCGAAACAGCTTGTCTGTCACAGTCTGACTAGCTGGATCTGCTTTCAGAAGTATCCCCTCAGCTATCCTGATTTTTTCCATATTTTCATAACTTGCAGCCATTGTAAATGCTTTTATCAGACTTGCAGAAGATATGGCTTTATCATTGATGGAGAACTTCTCTCCGCTCTTCAGATCTTTCACATAGACGCTCCAGTCCCCTTCCAAATTTTCCGTAAATTCCTTCACAGCTTTCTTCAGATTTTTGATCCCCGGATCCGTCAATTCCTTGATACTGCCATCTTTTTGGATTGTCAAGCCCTCTGGTGTAGTACCAGCTTCTTCCACTAATACGCCGCTTGATTCATCAAAATAATAATACCCGGAAAATCTCTTTTCTCCCACATTCATTTCCTGGATATAATAAATGCCACCTTCCTGACACACTCTTCCATTTCTGTCAACGTAATACCCGCCATCTAGTTTTATCTGTCCAATCTCTTCTTTTAGAATACAAACTCTTCCGGTACCGGAAAGCCTTCCAAGGTTATTTACCACATAAATCCCCGAAGTCCATCCTGCTTCCACAGTTCCATCTTCTGCTTTCGGGAGTGCTTCCTGTGAAATGGCTGTAAGATGTGCTTCAGAAGCTTTAAATTTTCCTGTCTCGTCGTGATAATAATATCCATTAAACACTGTTCCATCTACAACAAAATGGTCGAAATAATGTATAGCCTGAACGCAGTCTCCTGAACCATCTTCATTCAGACAGTAAAAGCCGTCACTTTTCAACATATATTTGCCATCACTGTTGGGAATAGGAAGTATCTTAGCTTCCTCTGTAACAGATGACAGGCTGCCGCCACTTTCTGATTCCGCCAATACAGTCAGAACTTCAGGCTTCCATAACAGGAGCCCGCTGTTGCTGCACCAAAATGCTGCCCCCAAAAGGACTGCCATTCCAGCTGCTTTATACAGCCATCTGGTTTTTTTGCCTTTTTTCATGTTATTCTCCTTTTAATAAGGGCAGTATAACCTGTTTCTGCTTTGTATGCAACCTCTTTGTTTGCCATGATATTTTTACAGACTCTGTAATGAGTTTGAAGAAGGCTTTCTGCAAAATGTACGTCACAATTTGTGAGAGATTTTGTCCGGAATACTCTCCCAAAATTTTTGCAGCTGTGCTTCCACATTTGACAATGTACACGTTTTCCTGTCATTCCACTCCACCGGAAAAAGATTGCTGTATTCTCTCTGCCGGAACCGTTCATCCAAAAGGAGAATAACACCATGATCCTCCCTTGTGCGGATTACTCTTCCAGCAGCCTGCAGAACCTTATTCATGCCAGGATACCTATAGGCGTAATCAAATCCATTTTCCCCATTTTCTGTGTAAAAAGAACGAAGAATTTCCCTCTCATTTCCCAACTGGGGCAATCCGGTTCCCACTAAAATGGCTCCAATCAGTTTTTCTCCCAGCAGATCAATTCCCTCAGAAAAAATACCACCCATAATGCAAAAAGCTACCAGTGATTCCTGATTCTGTTCAAATTCCTGAAGAAACTCTTCTCTTTCCTGTTCCTTCATAGAGTTGTTCTGACAGATACACTTCACCCAGTTTACAGAAAATTCTTCTTCGTAGACTGCATAAACCTCTTCCAACATTTTGTAAGAAGGAAAAAATACCATATAATTTCCCTTGCGCTGCCATACAGTCTTTGCTATATATTCCGCAATTTTATGATATTCCTCATATCCCCTGCGACTATATAAGGAACTTACATCGCCGGCATTTAAAATACAGCGGTTCTTCTGTGAAAACGGTGATTCCACGTAGATTCCATAATCGTCCTGCCTGTTGCTGAGCAATTTCCTGTAGTAGTTCATGGGCAGCAATGTGGCAGAAAAGAATACGGCACTACGGCCTTTCTTCAGATATTCCCCCAGGTTCACTGCCGGATTTACACAGAACAGTTTCAGGCGAAACAGACCATCTTCTCCATTCTCAGCATAAACTACATAGTTCTCATCTATCAGTTCTGCAATATTCAGAAAATTGCGAATATCAAAATAAAACTTTATTGCTTCATCTTCCAGTTCCACATCCTTATGTGCTTCCAGAAAAGCATCAAATTCTCCCTGAACCTTTAAAATCGTCATAATTATGGAACCCGTGCCTGGGAGAACGAGGTAATTTCCACAGTCCACCTGTAGTTCTTTCAGCTGTTTATCCAGCTTTCCAAGGGAGCGGTAAAGCCGGGGTGCTCTTTCTTTCATAACTTTTCGAACCCGAACAGCATCTTCCCTGCAAATAGAAGCGCTGTACATCTCTCTTCCCCGTTCTGCCAGATTATGAGCTTCATCAATGAGAAAGATATAATCTCCACCTGCACCTTCCCCGAAAAAACGTTTCAAATGAACCGTAGGGTCAAACACATAATTATAATCACAAATTACAGCATCCACCCACACAGACAGATCCAGACACATTTCAAAAGGACATACCTGCCATTTCTCTGCCTGCTCCCGGATAGTCTCCCTGTCATATCTGCTCTTCGTCGTCCACAGCTCATAGACAGCGTCATTGACCCTGTCGAAATGTCCCCTGGCGTAAGGACAATGTACCGGATCACATTTGGTTTCGTCCATAAAACACAGCTTCTCCTTGGCTGTAATGGTCACCACTTTGTATTTCATTCCCTTTTCCCGAAGCACCTCAAAAGCTTCCTGAGCCACTGTTCTTGTAATAGTCTTGGCTGTAAGATAAAAGATCGTCTCCCCTTTCCCTTCGCCAACAGCACGAACTGCCGGAAATATGGTAGACATAGTTTTTCCTACACCGGTAGGTGCCTGAATAAAAATCTGACGACTGGCTCCAATTGCATGGTAAACACTGCTCACCATCTTTCTCTGACCCTCTCTGTAGGAAAATGGAAATTCCAGGCTCTGAAGAGAATGATTTCTCTCTTCCTTCCATTTTTTCTGATAACTGAGCCATTTATGATATTCATCCAGAAGTTTCTGGTACCATTCTTTCAGTTCCTCTATGGAGATCACCTCCCGGAACCTTTTCACCACTTCTGTCTCCAGATTGGCATATGTCATCTGGATTCCAATCTTCGACAAGCCTTCCTGAACACCGTAAATATAGCCATAACACATAGCCTGAGCCTTATGAACCTTCACAGGCTCTTCCATCTGTTCCACATTTCCATATATTCCTTTAATCTCATCGATCCAGACAACTTCATCTTCTGTAAAAATTCCATCTGCACGACCTTCTAACCGAATGTCCAGATCCTCATAGCTGCAATTCATCCGCAAAGCAACCTCTGCTCTGTAGTCTCCGCCCATTTGTTTCTGAAGCTTCCGATGCAGTCTGCTGCCCTTTAACATAGCATCTTTGTCTATAGTACCTCTTCGGTTATCAAGATCACCGCTTTGCAATATAAACTCCACAAGATTTCTTACTGATATTCGTGTTACCGGATTGTCCATTTCCAATTTACCGCCTTTTACTGGTCTGCTGCCTTCCAAACAAAGATACCTTATCCGTAAGCATTATAACACGAATTTTACTTATCGGCCTATCCTTTCACAGAAAACTCCGGCATATTACTCCGAAAATGCAAAGCAAGCATCTGCTTCTGAAGTTTCTCATTCCTCCTTGCTTCAATGGATATGCTATCACAAAATGTCTGCCACAGTTCCTCGTACTCTCCCATATCCCCTACGGCGCTCCCTGGCACCTGTATACGCACTTCTTTTCTCATGACGCACTCCTTCCCTTTCTCATGGCACAACGCCTTCTGCCTCTTCTCATCATAGATTACCCAGTTCTCATTGGGAAAGCGATTGGAAAAATGAAGAGCCATAAGAGACAGGATATCATTCCCCGGCTGGATCTTTGCCAACAGAAACCTTCCGCCAATCTCCCTGAAACGGACAAACCCAAAATAATGGTGATATTCCCGCTTCACGCAGAGTGCCATTTTCGCAACCCTGGATACATATGGATCTGCCAGTGCCTCCATTACACGTTTTTCGCATCTGCCTCCCCCCAAAGCCCGGTGCAGCACATAATAAATGGCAGTTCCCCTGTCTTCATCTGCTGAAGCTGCCGCCAGACAAATCTGTTCGTAAACCTCGCTTCCCAGTCTCATAAGAATCGTCCTCATAACCTTACCAGCCTTACTCTGATCTGTAGCAATCTCCCGATAAGAAGTGAACAATTCCATGCTTACAGGAAAACTGGTCTGAATGTTCACTTTACAGCCGCCTGCACACTCTTTCCATCCATCATAGACAGCAGAAAAAATTCCCTCCATAGAGTCCTCACATACCAGGATTCTTTTCTCTTGATTCATATAGCTCCCACCTTTCTGTCCACATGATTCTTTGTATTTTCTGTATACAGTCTTCTGCTCCCCATCTCATCTCCAAAGAGGGATAATTGCTGAAATGCAGCTTCATTCCCATGCTTCCGGCAGTTCTCTTCATCCAGAAGATTACGGGTAATATAAGATTCCTCCAACCTGGTATTGTACATCATGCGGCCATTACAGGTGATAAAATATAAGGCACGCTTCAGAACCACACCAATCCTCTTCAAATCTGCAAATTCCAGGGAATGGGTTCTCCTGGCCCCAATGATTCTTCTGGCAGAGGTATAACCGATTCCCGGTACACGAAGAAGTTCATAATAATCTGCCTGGTTGATCTCTACCGGAAAAAACTCCAGATGTGACACTGCCCAGTCTGCCTTGGGATCCAGAAGAAGGTTAAAATCCGGATGCTTCTCTGAAAGCAGTTCTGAAGCCCGAAAACCATAAAACCGCATAAGCCAGTCTGCCTGATAAAGCCGGTGTTCCCGCAAAAGAGGCGGACCTGATAAGGACATGAGCAGATCCTTATCTTCATTTACGGCGACAAAAGCCGAATAAAAAACTCTTTTTAATGCAAAGTTCTTATACAAAGATTCTGCTACTGACACGATCTGATAATCGCTCTCCCCCATAGCTCCAATAATCATCTGGGTACTTTGACCGGCTGGTACAAACTTAGGGGCATGACGGTACAGAACCAATTCCTCCTTATTCTGATCTCGCTGCTGCTGAATCTGCTTCATGGGGCGAAGAATGGTTTGCCTGCTCTTATGCGGTGCCAGTTTCCTAAGCCCGTCTGCAGTAGGAAGTTCCAGGTTCACGCTCATGCGATCTGCCAGATACCCCGCCCTGGCGATCAGTTCAGGAGCAGCACCTGGAATGGCTTTCAAATGAATATATCCCTGAAAATGATATTTATTACGAAGAAGATTTACTGTACAAAGCAGTTCTTCCATAGTCCTGTCTGGACTTTCCTTTACTCCGGAACTTAAAAACAGTCCTTCAATATAGTTCCTCCTGTAAAATTCCATAGTCAGACGACACACTTCTTCTGGGGTAAAACTGGTACGCACCACATCATTGGAGGTTCTGTTTATACAGTATTTACAGTCAAATACACATTCATTTGTATAAAGGATCTTCAAAAGACTGATACATCTGCCATCCTGAGCAAAACTATGACAGATTCCGGCAGCAATGCTGTTTCCCATGCCCTTTCCATCTCCCTTTCGATCCACACCACTGGATGTGCAAGCCACATCATATTTCGCGGCATCCGATAAAATCTCCAGCTTCCGCTTCAATGTCATTGATTCCTGAATAATCATCCCGTAACAAAGCTCCTTTTATGTAATCTGTGTTTCGCATTCTTTATTATTCTCAATTTCAGAACGTTTGTTCTTGTTTCATTTTAGAACATATGTTCTGTTTTGTCAATATCATAAAACGGCACGAAATTTTTTCTATACAAAAAGAGCCATAAATCAAAGATTAATTCTAACACTACCTTTGATTTACGCTCTTATCTCATTCTTTTACTATTAAAACTCCCGGACGACAGCCAGAAATGGTACATGCTTACATCAGCGAATTCATGAATACCAGACGTTCTGAACGTATGAGCAGATTTTCATATATGTGAATGCTGCTGACAGGTGACCTATCCACTCAATTTCAAATCTGTGTCAGCACAAAAATATCATAAATTGCTTTCACTGCATTTTCAAAATCACGGTTTTCCACACCGATAATAATATTCAGCTCACTGGAACCCTGGTCAATCATCTTGACGTTTACATTTGCATGTGCGAGGGCAGAGAAAATTCTTCCGGCTGTACCGCGGGTGGATTTCATTCCACGTCCTACAACTGCGATCAGGGCAAGGTCAGATTCCATTTCCACAAAATCCGGCTGAACCAGGCGATGGATTCCCGCAATTACCTGCTGCTCCTTTTCTTCAAACTCATCCTGGTGAACATATACTGTCATGGTATCGATACCAGATGGAACATGCTCAAAACTAATTCCCTGGTCTTCAAATACCTGAAGCACTTTTCTGCCAAATCCAATTTCACTGTTCATCATGGACTTCTCAATGTTGATAGAACAGAATCCCTTCTTTCCTGCAATACCGGTTATGGTATATTTCGGCTTGCGGCAGGTACTCTCCACAATAAAAGTTCCCTTATCCTCCGGACGGTTGGTGTTGCGGATATTAATCGGAATTCCCTCTTTTCTTACAGGGAAAATAGCATCTTCATGAAGAACAGTAGCTCCCATATAGGAAAGCTCACGAAGTTCACGGTATGTGATGGTCTCAATCACAGCCGGATTCTTTACAATTCTCGGGTCTGTTACAAGGAAACCGGATACATCAGTCCAGTTTTCATACATATCAGCCTTAATTGCCTTGGCAACCAGAGAACCTGTCACATCAGAACCACCTCTGGAAAAAGTGGTCACAGTTCCATCGTCCTTTGCACCATAGAAGCCCGGCACAACTGCATTCTCACATTTTGAAAGACGCTTGTTCAGAAGTTTGTCTGTTTTCTCCGAATCCAGATTTCCGTTTTTATCAAAACGGATCACCTCTGCTGCATCCACAAATTCATAACCAAGATAAGCAGCCATCACTTTGCCGTTCAGATATTCTCCACGGGAAGCGGCGTAATCCCTGCCAATCTGTGCTTTAAAATTCTCTTTGATCAACTGGAAATCCTCTTCCATGGAAAGAGCTAGGCCAAGCCCTTTAATAATCTCATAATAACGAGATTTGATTTCTTCTAAAACCTTTTCAAAATCACCGCCATTTGCAGCTGCGTCATAACAGCTGTAAAGAAGATCTGTTACCTTCGTGTCCCCGTCAAATCTCTTACCTGGTGCAGAAGGAACAACAAAACGTCTGCTCTCTTCACTTCTGATAATATCTCCGACTTTTTCAAACTGCTCCGCATTTGCAAGGGAGCTTCCACCAAATTTTACTACTTTTCTCATAATCCTTATGCTCCTCAAAAACTTTTTCTCCATTTTATGAAAAAATTCGACTTTTTGCAAGGGTTTTTTCGATTTAATTCGTGAAAGTGTTAAATACATTCAATACCCACAGTTGTTCTCCATCCACTTTAAACTGAATATCCCAGGATCCAAAAGACATTCCGTATTTTCTTTCAGGGTCCTTCTGATACCCAGGTCTTGGATCGTTTGCAAGGACAGCAAGAAGCGCTTCTCTTTTTTCCACTGGAATCTTCTTCAAAAGCTCTTCCGGAAACTCTACTTTCAGCTTATGATCCTGAATCTGGTCGGTAAATCCGCCTGCTGCTTCCGGATGGCTGTCCACGTAAGCCAGATAGGGCTTTATATCATAAATAGGTGTTCCGTCCATAAGATCCGCTCCTGATACATGAAGCACCGGTCCATACTTTTCAGAAAACTCTACGCTCTCCAGCCTTACACTGGAAAGTCCTATGGGATTTGGACGAAAAGGAGACCTTGTAGCAAAAACGCCCATTCTGACGTTTCCCCCAAGTCTTGGAGGACGCACTGTAGGAGACCACTCCTTGCGGACAGCCTGTGAAAATTCCCAGATCAGCCAGATATGGGTATACTCTTCCAGCCCTCGAAATGCCTCATGGTTCCGATATTCCGGTTCAAAAATAATATCCGCCTTTAGTTCCTGTATTCTGCCGCTCTGATGGGGAATTCCAAATTTCGTTGGAAAATCACTTCTGATATGAGCAATTACTTTCATTTCCATTGTTTGTTGTACCTTTATCAACCTTTATATGTGCACTTCTAAACCCACAGATATCATCTATAAACAGCGAATCTTTATTCCTTATGTCCGCCACTTTTTTCTTCCTCCTTGATTTCCCAGTGAAGCAGGAACGTAAGGGCTGCTCGAAGAGCAATAATTCCGGCTACAATTCCGATTTCTTTCCACTCACGTACCACTACAGTACGAAGAATCTCACTTCCCATTTTAAATTCCAGTCCCATAGCAAGTCCCCTCGCCAGATAGACACCAGTATCTCCGGCATGTTTCAGCCACTTGATAAATCCGGTAATTCCACTCCAGATAATAATGGCAACTCCAATAAACTCAAAAATTACAATGGCGAAACCAGCAATATTCTCCAGAACCCACTCCATAATTCCAGTTATGGTCGTCATCATAGGTACCTCCTTTTTCCTGCTGACAGGATACCTTTTCTTACAGAATATATTTTCATTGCTGCACAGCCTGTAAACAGCAACAGTTTCTTATTTTTGCTCCAGCCAGGTCACCACTTCTGTGTGATCTGTAAAACAAAACATTTCCACAGGCTGGATTTCTTTAACTATATAGTTTTTTCTCGTAAGGAAATTAAGGTCTCTTGCAAGTGTTTCCGGGTTACAGGAAATGTAAACAATTTTCTTCGGAGAGAGTTTTATTACGGAATTCAGGAATTTCTCGCTGCTGCCTGAGCGGGGAGGATCCATAAATACCACATCTGCCTTTTCACCAGCTTCTGCCATTGCCTCCATAAATTCACCGGCATCACCCTGGCGGAAAGATATGTTTACCACCTTATTCTCTCTTGCATTGATCCTTGCATCCCTGACTGCATCTTTATTCAGTTCCACTCCGACCACTTCTCTTGCCTTACCAGAAGCTACCAGACCGATAGTGCCAATTCCACAATATGCATCAATGACTTTTTCTTTCCCTGTCAGCCCTGCAAATTCCACAGCTTTTCCATAAAGAATTTCGGTCTGCACTGAATTTACCTGATAGAAGGATTTCGGTGAAATACGGAAGGATTTTCCACAAAGGGTATCACGGATAAATCCCTTGCCATAAAGCACGATTTCCCGCTCGCCAAGAACCATGCTTGTATTTTTGTCATTAATATTTAATACCACAGTACTGATCTCTGGATGAACTTTTCTTAATGCCTTCACAAAGTTATTCTTGGATGGAAAAATAGGAGAGGCGACCACCAGTACTACCATTACCTCACCTGTAGAAAAGCCACGACGCACCAGTACATGGCGCAGAAGTCCATATCCGGTATCCTCATCATATGTTTTGATCTTAAAAGACTTCAGCATTCCCCGAATGGTACGGATGATTTCCTGACTCTTCTTATCCTCAATCAGACACTGTTCAATAGAAACCACTCTGTGGGTACCAGCCTCATAAATTCCAGAAATAATATTTCCCTTCCGGTCACGGTCAAATACAGCATGAACTTTATTCCGGTAAAAATAAGGATCTTTCATTCCAATTACCGGCTTCACATTCCCAAACTTCTTCAAAAGCCCCTGTACCTGATTTTGTTTCTTTTTAAGCTGTGCGGAATAAGGCACACCCTGATACTGGCACCCACCGCACTTTTTTGCGTATGGACAGACTGTCTGTGTTTTTTTCTCTTCCATAAATTCTCCCTTATCTTTATTTTGCTTTTCGTTCTTCATAATATCTGACTAGAGCGTGCTCTAGCTTCAGCGCCGCCAACGCACTAAAAGTGCCTACAAGGGCTCCAGCCAGCACATCTGTAGGATAGTGTACTCCCACGTACAATCGGGACAAAGCGATCAGTACTGCCAGGACCATGGCTGCTTTTCCCCATTTTCCAGGAAAGGCTTTATAATATACGCCTGCACAGGCAAAAGATGCGCAGGTATGACCTGATGGAAAAGAATAGTCCTTCAGCCTGGCAACCAGAGGCACAAGTCCCTCCACAGAATCATAAGGTCTTATACGCGCTACCAGATCCTTAAGGCATAAATTCGTAACCACTGCCCCTATAGCCAGTGCCAGAAGTGCGGTTACACCTGCCTTTCTTGTCTTCTTTGGAAAAAGAAAGAGCAGCCCCAAAACAATCCAGAACCAGCCTCCGTCTCCTAGAAAGGTAATTCCCTTCCACAGCCAGGTAAACAGATCACTTCTTAAATACTGCTGTATAAAAAGCAGAATCTGTGCATCAATATTATGTATCCATTCAAGCAATTCCACTTATCCTCCACCCGCTTTCAATTCTGATTGCTGTCTATATATTTCTATAATTTATTTTTATAATGGTTCAGCAGACAGTGTGTAACTGCAAAGGAACTCAACAGCTGCTTTTATTTCGTTATTATAGCGTAAAAGACGGTTCGTGTGGTGCGAACCGTCTTAATTCTTTTTAATTCTTATTCACCTGCGTGATACAGGATCTGCTGAAGATATTGCCGATTCTGCTCAAGATCAGGAACCAGAACCTGCATGCCGTCAATCGTCTGAGGTGTGTAGGCTCCATCCTCCGGAATCCGGTATGATGCAATTTCATCTGTACCGATGTTCATCACATCCATGGCATATCCGGTTATATCCCACAAAGAAAGATCCGTAGTAACCATTGGAAGAACATCCTTAACCAGACCTGCAATATCAAAAACTCCCAGATCTTTTATCTTGGCAAAAGCAGCCATAAGTACTTCCTGCTGCCGCTCTGTTCTCCGATAATCGGAATTTCCAATAGAACGGTTGCGTGCATGGATAAGTGCCTGTTCTCCATCCAGATGGTTCATTCCTTCCTGAAGATTCCAGTCGCTTCGAAGAGGCTGAGGGTAAAGAACACTCTGATCTCGTCCGCAGATATAATCTGCTTCCGCCTGAGTCAGCTCCAGATCTATTCCTCCAACCTTGTCAACCAGAACCTGGAAAACTTCAAAATCCACTTCCACATTTCCATCTATCTTTACTCCGAAATTTTCTTCCAGAGTCTGGTCCAAAAGATCCATTCCTCCATATGCGTAAGCCGCATTAATACGAGTAGTCGAATATCCAGGAATGGCAACATAAAGATCTCTCATAAAAGAGGTCAGGCTTACAGTACCCTGATCCTTGTCCAATGTAGCAAGAATCATGGAATCGGAACGCTGACGGGACTCTCCCTCTCTTTTGTCCTGTCCGATCAGCAAAATACTCTTGATATTGCTGGTGGCCGCTTCAGCATCCGTATTCTCTGCCTTTACTGTATATGCAAACGCCGTACTCACAGCCGGGCTTTCCAGAAACAGCACCGCGCCAAGGCAGATAAGGGTCTTCTTCCATATGGTAGATCTCATATATTTGCTCCTATGTACATGTGCATGGTCAAAAAGGAATCTTTCTGCCGGTTCTTTCATAACCAGCAGTCGCTATTGATTACTGTTCACTCCGTTCACAGTAATCATTATTTTACTACAATTGTCAGAACAGCTCCGTTTGAAGCATTACCATTGGAGTCAACAACATAATAAGTCAGTTCATAAGTACCCGGAGTATTCACATCAACGGTTCCAGTGATCTGAATCTTACGATAAAGATCACTTGTTGAATCTTTATCGTCTTGAATGTCTTTGACATAACTCAGTCTGTCAATCTGTGTTCCCTTGGCAATTTCAACGTAGTAAGTATTCAGATAAAAACGCGGATCCTGAGGGTTCAGCTGGTCAATCTTTTCTTCTTCCCTTTCCTGCGCTTTTTCTTCTTCTGTCATTTCTGGTTCTTCTTCATCTTCTGAATCAGTCTCATTTTCATCCTGCAGGGCTTCATCCGTTTCTGCATCTGTATCTGTATTGTCAGAAGAAGTTTTGGTTTCTGAAGTAAATCCCATAAGATTTCCCTCGGAAGTCATATGATAAGTTACCTTTGTTACATTGTTACTGTTATCCTTTGCAACATAAACAACTGTGACTTCATCCCCTTTTTCATTTGGATAAACATTCTCAACTGTCAGGCTGGCTGAAACATCTCCATCTCTCTTGTCAACAGCTTTTACCCCTTCCAGAAGATCTTCCGTTGTCATATCCGCAGTGTAGCTGTTTTTCTTGCTCTCTGCAATGGTAATTTCCGGTCCCTTGCGATCCTGTCTCATATACAGCCATCCCAGGATTCCGGTCGCTCCTATTGCCACTGCCGCCATTAAAACAATCAACCATTTACGCATATCTGCAGCTCCTTATACTCAATTTCATCAGCGACGTTTTCTTGATTTCTGTTTCTTGGATCTGCTTTCTTTCTCTGAATATGGAATGCTTCCCAGAACAGAAAGTCCAAGATAACGCTCTACATCTTCCTCAACCTTGATCGTATCATTTGTAAGATAAATGATGATCACAATCGCCATTGCAATGATAACACCTAAAAGTCCACCGATCACACCATTCTTCGCAAGGCTTGGGCTGGCTTTTTCACTTGGGATGTTTGCGCTATCAACTACGTTAACCGCCTCAATATCCATAACTGACTGAATGTGCTCTGCTGCCATATCACGGATAGCATTGGCCATCTCGCTTGCTGTATATGGATCTTCATCAGATACTATGATCGTTACAATACGGCTGTCTGTAGAAGTATCTACCGTCAGTTTGCCAAGCAGCTGCTGATAGGTAATATTAAGATTCAGCTGTGCAATTACACCTTCAAGAACTGTACGGCTCTTAATAAGTTCCGCATAGTCCTTAGTCAGCTGTGTACTGGTCTGCATATCAGCACTGGTCAGTGTATTGCTGTCCTGTTTATTCAGCACCATGATCTTCGTGGTAGATTCATACTGTGGAGTGATAAAAAGCATTGTTCCGATAATGGAAATCACACCCAGAATGATACCGGAAAGAATAATCACTCCCAGCCTGCTAAGAATCAGGTGAAAAATCTCACCTAAATCGATTTCAATTTCATCGTTATTATTTGTAACCTGATTTTCCATTCTTCTTCTCCGTTACCCTGTAATTTTCTTTACTTTTTCTAAACAGATACATCGTTTCCAACGACATCCCATATATAAAAGTCAAAATCTCTCGTTATTTATAATACACTCCGGATTGCTGATAAAAATCATATCCGCGTAATCCGTACCCATCATTTTTTCAATTTTGTCGTAACATTTGCCAATGTGAGGCGTTCGTCTGGCCAGATCATGACCGTCAGACCCCACAAAATCCAACATTTCTTCTTTAATTACTTTCTTGCAGAAACGCTTGATCATAAAGCCATCCTCACCAATAATACTGTCCGCATTCATCTGAATATAGGCACCCATATCCCTGAGTTCATCAATAAAATCCAGACCGTTTTTTACTACCGAATGATAGCGTTCTACATGTGCGATAATAGGATAATACCCTTTCCGGATCAATGCCTGCACCCGTTCCCTGATATAGGACTTTTCGTCTGAAGTCCGAAACTCCATTAACACATAACGGGAACCTGACATGGTAAGTCTTTCCCCTTTTTTCAGACAGTCTGTCATATCCATACTGGAATGAAGCTCGCAGCCCAGATACATCTGAATACCGTCTTCTCCAATCTCAGCGGCAGCCTTCCTCACACGAAGGAACTGCTTCTTAACCTGTTCCAGAGACGGCTCAAACATATCATATCGAAAATGCGGAGTGGCAATAATGTTGCGGACACCATCATCATATTCCTTCTGGAGCATGCGTACAGATGTCTTGAGATCCTTCGCTCCATCATCAACTCCCGGAACAATATGACAGTGAATATCATAAATACCTTTCATTCGCTTCGCCCATTTCCAATCTTTTCATATAACAATCTCGAATAATGACGGATCAATATTTTCCGTATTCTCCGTACTTGCCATATTTGCCATATTTACCATACTTACCGTATTTACCATATTCCTTAGTATCTACCTTGTTCAAAATTGCACCGATGATCGGACAGTTGGTCTTCTCCAGCTGCCCCTTGATCTCCTGTACAAAATGGTAGCTGATACTGCCGGATTCGATTACAATGACAGTTCCATCGCAGGAATCCGCCACAACTGCACAGTCGATTACTCGTCCAAGAGGCGGTGTATCTATGATAATGTAATCATATACATCTCTTACAACACGGATCATGTCTTTAAACTGTCTGCTTCCTAAAAGCTCTGCCGGGTTCGGCGGTACAACACCGGAAAAAATAATGTGAAACTTGGGAAGATTGGTTGCGCAGATAACGTCCTGCAGCTTCGCCTGCTTGGACAGGTAGTGGGTCAGTCCCTTCACTTCTTCCTCAACCTGTACACGTCCCATAAGTACGGATTTACGAAGGTCTGCATCAATCAAAAGTACAGATTTACCACTCTCTGCAAGGGAAGCTGCAAGATGGAAAGTTACATTACTCTTTCCTTCATTCGGGGTACAGCTTGTAAATGCAATCACCTTTTTGTCGGCACCGCAAAATTGAATGTTTGTACGAAGTGCCTTATAAGCCTCATCCATGGATGAATCAGCTTTCCAGTCGCTAATTTTTACTTTTACCATAATTTTGTTTTCACCTTATCTATTTGTTATCCTGTAAATCTGCCATATTTTCCTTCTGATTTCCCATAATTCACGTCATGGCAGTGTCTGCCTAAATATTATACACTAGAAGTACCGCATTGGCTAGTACATTTTCGAACTAAATATGCACAATTTTTCACAAAATTTTCATATTATTCTTGATTCCCTTCCTGAATCCCTTCTATACCCTGAACGGATGATCCCTCTTCCAAAAGATAAACTTCTACATCAAATACGCCGCTGTTCAATGCTTCCGCATGGCTTCCCATATAAATATCAATGCGGTTGTTCTTAATGGCGCCGCCGCAGTCTTCTGCCACATAGACCTGTCCATTGATAACTACTTTAGAACCGTAAGGAATTACAGTTGGATCTACTGCAATAGTACGGTTCGTGGTAGCTGTCACACCTGTGGATGTGATTCCGTTTGCCCACGGACCGCAGCAAATGCTGCACTGGCAGTAATGGGTAATATGGAAAACACCAAGTGGACGAAGGCTGCTGTCTGCGGAAACCATAATCGGCTGTCCTTCAAGAACACCTGCATTTCCCCCTGTCTGGGTAACACCTTCTACTGCTTCTGCAAATACGCCCTCTCCTGTACTTTTATGTATAATTCCTGCTTCTACAGTTCCATCTGAGGTTGCATCTGAAGCTACCTGATTCTTATCTTCATACCCCTCCAAAACAGAGGTTGGGATATATCCCACCTGTTCTTCTCCATTATCATCCTCAAACAGAATCCTGCTCCAGATATCATCAATAGTACCTGTCCGGCTGATTTCATCTTCTTCCAGCACTTCGCCGATCACAGACCCCTCTTTTCTGCCAGGATAATCTAATACATCTGTATCTGCCGCTACTGTGACAGTATCCTGGACTTCCGTGATCTCGTCCTCGATTTTCCCGGAATCCTTTTTTTCGATAGCTTCTTCTGAAACTGTTTCTTCTTTATTATCAGTATTTTCCTGTGCTGTACCTGAAATGGCCGGACCGGCTATTTCCGCTCCAAGCGCAGAAACAGGCATACATGCGGAAACACATACTGCCATAATCAGAAATCTTTTTTTCATAAATTTATATCTCCTGATCTGTTCAATTTTCCCCTCTACTCTTTGTTTATCATAGCACAGCTATTTTCTTATTTCAAATCCCATCAGGCTTTTTAGAAATTTTTCACATTTATTATTGTAGCTTTTTTGTTTTTTCATTAAAAAAAACATTATTTCATTTTTTTAAAAAAACATTTGACAAAATAGATTTTATACTGTATTATATGTTTTGTCGCTGAGGAAAACAGTTGACAGCAATAAATGCGATAGTGGCGTAGTTGGTAACGCGCGACCTTGCCAAGGTCGAGACCGCGGGTTCGAGCCCCGTCTATCGCTCTGAAGCTCCGATTTAGTCGGAGCTTTTTTGTGTCTGAATCCGCCTTACAAAGCGATCACTGTCTTTTGTATACTTCATAAGAAAATCCCGCTTATTCTTTCGGAAATAATTTATAAAGGACATCTTATTTTAAACAAAAAAGCCTTGTACAATTTGCTTTTCTATCTGAAGATTCTCTATTGACTCATCTTTCAATAAGAGTTTTCAGTTCTTTGCACTTTGTACAAGACCTTTTATTACTTCATTTTATTATTCTGTCCAGAATCCAATATTTTTTCTTAAAACATGTAAAAAAAACTTTCCGCAAGATGTGCGTCTCAATTGCAGGAATGATTTTTCAGCCACGATTTAGTGATGGAATAATCTAATTCCGGTAAATGCCATTGCTATATTGTATTTATTGCAGGTATCGATTACGTCTGCATCTCTCACAGAACCGCCTGGCTGTGCAATATATTTCACGCCACTTTTGTAAGCTCGCTCAATATTGTCGCTGAATGGAAAGAACGCATCAGATCCTAATGTTACATCTGTCATCTGATCCAGCCATGCTCTCTTCTCTTCCTTTGTGAAAACTGCAGGTTTCTCTGTGAATGTCTTTTCCCAGTTTCCATCCGCCAGAACATCCATATACTCATCACCAATGTAAACATCGATAGCATTGTCGCGCTCAGCTCTTGAAATACTTTCCTTAAATGGAAGATTCAATACTTTCTGGCTTTGACGAAGGAACCAGTTATCTGCTTTCTGTCCTGCAAGACGTGTACAGTGAACTCTTGACTGCTGTCCTGCACCAACTCCGATTGCCTGTCCGTCTTTTACATAGCATACGGAATTGGACTGGGTGTATTTCAGAATGATCAGGGAAACTTTCATATCACGCTTTGCTTCCTCAGATAATTCTTTATTCTCAGTTACGATGTTGGAAATCAGCTCATCATCAATTGCAAGCTCCTGTCTTCCCTGCTCAAAAGTAACGCCGAACACCTGCTTATGCTCTAATGGAGCCGGTACATATTCCGGATCGATCTGAATTACATTGTAGTTGCCTTTTTTCTTCTGTTTCAGAACCTCAAGTGCCTCCTCTGTATAACCAGGAGCGATCACACCGTCGGAAACTTCTCTCTTGATCAGAAGTGCTGTGTCTTTGTCACATACATCAGAAAGGGAAATAAAATCACCGAAGGAAGACATTCTGTCTGCGCCTCTTGCACGGGCATATGCACAGGCAAGTGGCGAAAAATTCTGCCAGTCCATATCCTCTACCCAGTAGATTTTTGCAAGCGTCTCTGTGAGCGGAAGACCAATGGAAGCACCTGCCGGGGAAACATGTTTAAATGAAGTAGCTGCGGGAAGCCCGGTTGCCTTTTTCAGATCACGCACCAGCTGCCAGCCGTTAAAGGCATCCAGAAAGTTAATATATCCAGGTTTTCCGGAAAGTACTTTAATTGGCAGTTCACTTCCATCTTCCATGTATATTTTAGATGGTTTCTGATTTGGGTTACAGCCGTATTTTAATTCTAACTCTTTCATGGTTATCTCCTCCATTTTATCTTTTAAGGTAACGATTCAGTAGGTACTATTCCGTGAGGCATTCCGTTTTGTGAATATAATTTACCCAAAACGGAAAGCTTTATTTTCAGTGATTCTTGTTGATAATTTTTGATTCATATTTACCAGTCTCGATATCAATGTATCTCACAAAAAGTGAAACCTTATTGTCTTCATTCAGGCTCTCCCACAACATATCTGCAAACTCATCCATGTGATCCGGAATCTGAACAAGCTTCGGCTCACCCTCAAAGCTTGGCAGCGGGTTTCCATCACATTTATAAGTATGGATAAAATGTCCCTCACCGGCCTTTGCATTCTGATATGCAAAAGTGTAACGGTTGCAGGAGGAAGGATCTCCATTATTGCTTTTCAAAATGGACATTGCATAACTGTAAGAGCCGTTCTCCACATGCATAATTCCAGAAATACGTGGTGTATAGTTTGGTGCATCTGGCTCAAACTCTCTGGAACGTAAAGACTGCTCGAAAGTGAGCTGATGATCCATTCCTTCGTAAATAGTGTCTGTCTGGTCACCGTTTGTCACAATTGTTTTATTTCCAAGTACGCGGACAGGTGCATAAATGATCAGGCTTGGATCTACCAGTTTGGAAGGGTCAAATGCCTGTGTGCGGATTCCCTCGCCATCCTCCACAAATACACGGTTGCGGCTGTTTTCACTTCTTCCCATAATAAAGTAAGCAGTAACTGCCTTCGTTCCATCAGCGCTGCGGCCAATGATGATTCCTCGTCCCGGGTAAGAATTTTCCTTCAGTTCTTTGTCCAATGCTATCATTTCCATGCAGATGTTCTCCTTTCGAAATTTACATGAGTATATTACCGCAGCCACCAGATTTTCATCAATAGTGTAAATGTTGACTGCGTGTATAAAAAAACGCCTGGGAAGCCTCTCTTCCAGGCTGCCCAGGCGGTCGACACAATGATATTACTGCACTCCCTGTGGGTATTCCCACGATCCGCCAGTCATGCAGTTCTTTTTTATACTACAATATTTTTTTCGTTATTTCAAGATGGGAAATCTTTTTCTTTTATGTACAATTTTTTTGTGGTTACTGGTCACGGAATGACCAGTAACACGCTTCGCGATGCACAGAAATCATGCATTCGCATGATTTCGCGCTGAGATTCTCGGGTTTTCTGTGAACTTTGTTCACAAAAAACACCTCGCGGAACGTTACCAATGACCAGTAACTTTTTGTGGTTACTGGTCGCAATGCCTGCATAAGCAAATTTATGGATATAGTCCGTACTTTTTCTCAGGAAATCCCCATCAAGCCCTGATCTATTGTGATCTGTGCATTGATATCCGCCTTCATCTGCTCCCAGGCATCCGGATGATCCACATAATACTTGGGGCATTCCTTGCCTGTCACATCATAATGCCGGATCACCTGCTCTGAGGTCAGCCCAAATCGGGCGCACAGCCATGCAGCCAGCTTTACCACAGAATCATAAGTTTCCTGTTCAAAAACGCCGGTATCATCTTTATGACAGCACTCAATGGAAATACTGTCCACATTCCTTGAGTTAGTCGCATAAGACATCTCCGAGGTAGGAATACACTGGATCACTTCACCCTCCAGTCCTACTACAAAATGGCTGCTTACTTTCGCCTCATGAGAAATGGAAAGATTCTCAAAATAATCCCTGTTATTCTGGGCTGTGGCACCGGGATTGGCTGTATAATGGATCGCTATGTAATCAGCTCCATTCAGGGGCAGCTGAGGCCTGGAATACTCATTTGGAGTCAATAATTGTACATCTATGTAGGGAGCACCCTGGGACATCCATTCTTCCGGTCCATAATTCGTATGATCATTCGTTTTCTGGGATGTCTCTGCACTTTCCTCCTGCTTCTGTCCTTTCCTTACCATCAGAATAACCACTCCTGTCACAACCAGAAGCAAAAGAAGCACCAGTAATGCCAGACGCTGATTTCTCTGACGGATTCTGCCGCCCTTATCTGTTTTTTCTCTTTTGTTAAAAGAAGGCCGCCTTGAAAAAGACGGCCTTGCAGATTTTCTTTTCATTATTTGTCATCCACACTGTAGTTCGGTGCTTCTTTTGTAATGTGAATGTCATGTGGGTGAGACTCTTTCAGGGAAGCAGCAGAAATCTTCACGAATTTACCATTCTGTTTCAGTGCTTCAATATTCTCAGCTCCACAGTATCCCATACCGGAGCGAAGTCCTCCGATCAGCTGGAATACAGTGTCCTCAAGGTGTCCCTTGTATGCAACACGTCCTTCCACACCTTCCGGAACAAGCTTCTTGGCATTCTCCTGGAAGTAACGGTCCTTGCTGCCATTCTCCATAGCTGCAATGGATCCCATTCCACGGTATACTTTATATTTTCTTCCCTGATATAACTCGAAAGTTCCCGGGCTCTCATCGCATCCGGCGAACATGCTTCCCATCATACAAACGTTTGCACCAGCTGCGATTGCCTTGGTAACATCGCCTGAATACTTGATACCACCGTCTGCAATAATCGGAATACCATATCTCTTGGCAACCTCATAGCAATCCATGACTGCTGTGATCTGCGGTACACCAATACCAGCAACTACACGGGTGGTACAGATAGAACCAGGTCCGATTCCGACCTTAACTGCATCTACACCAGCATCGATCAGAGCCTTGGTAGCGGCTCCTGTGGCAACGTTTCCTGCGATAACCTGCAGCTCCGGATATGCAGCCTTGATCTCTCGTACAGCACGGAGGATATTCTCAGAATGACCATGAGCAGAATCAACAACGATGACATCAACATTTGCCTTCACAAGTGCGTCTACACGGGCAAGCACGTTGGCGGTAATACCAACAGCAGCCCCACAGAGAAGACGTCCCTGTTCATCTTTGGCAGCCAGAGGATATTTGATCTGTTTCTCAATATCCTTGATGGTGATAAGTCCTTTTAAGTTAAAATCATCATCTACAATGGGTAATTTCTCTTTACGGGATTTCGCAAGGATCTCTTTCGCCTCTTCCAGTGTAATACCTTCTTTGGCTGTGATCAGTCCCTCAGATGTCATGGACTCTTTGATCTTCTTGCTGAAATCTGTCTCAAACTTCAGATCACGGTTGGTAATAATACCTACCAGCTTCTTGCCTTCTGTGATCGGGACACCGGAAATACGGAATTTCGCCATTAAGTCATTGGCATCCTTCAATGTATGTTCCGGAGATAAGAAAAATGGATCTGTGATAACACCATTCTCAGAACGCTTAACCTTGTCCACCTCTTCTGCCTGCGCCTCGATAGACATGTTCTTGTGAATGATACCGATACCTCCCTGACGTGCCATGGCAATCGCCATATTGTACTCAGTAACGGTGTCCATTCCTGCACTCATCATGGGAATGTTCAGTTTAATCTTCTTTGTAAGGTAAGTTGAAACGTCAACTTGATTCGGGATTACTTTGGAGTACGCCGGAACTAAAAGGACGTCGTCGAAAGTAATGCCTTCACCAATGATAGTACCCATTGCTTTTCCTCCCTTGTCTTATTGTGTCTTTGGTTTGTAGATTAGTGTAGCAAAAAACTAAAAGTGTGTCAATCTAGTAAATTAATCTAAAAATACTTTGCTCGGAGCAGTATTTCTCATGGTTTTTGCCAATATTTCATCTGGCTCGATAATTACTTTGCAGGTATCTGCGCCATCGCGGCAGACAATTGCAAAACGCTTATGTTCCGGATTTCCGGAGGAAAAATCCTGTACTTTCAGCTTCTGGTTGCTGTTGTAATAGTCCATTCTATGTGAGTTAAGAGGTGCCATAATATCACATTCTGTGATGTTCAGGCTTTTTACTCTTTTTCTCTTGGACTTTGCCATGATCTTGTCAATGTCAAGTTCTCCGTTTACAAACAGGTACTCAAATTCCAGATCAGTGCCTGGAAAGATAAAAAGATAGGCACAGACTCCCAGCACAATTGCCGCGATCAGAAGCAGAGGCATGATAAACAGACCTGCGAGTACCAGAAGCACGATCAGTGCAATGATACTGCCTTTTACCAGCCTGTCCTTTGCGGTCCTCTCTTTTTTTACAAGCAGCTCGGAATACAAATCGCTCATATTACAATTCTCCTTTGTTTTTTTGCCAGCCGGCATGTTGTTTTAAGTATAACACACAAAAGTTTTCCTGTGAACATAGTTCCTGATAAAACGCGGAATATTGCCAGTACACAGTAACAGTAAAAAATGACTTTTATTGAATGCAAAAGGGCCAGCGTCTTTGACACCGACCCTTATGAGTTCTGAATTATACCTTCAAAAATCCTTTCATGGATTTTCCGTTCTGTTTTCCGCTGCCGGAAATTACATCATTCCCATACCCTGACCGCCAGCTGGCATTGCCGGAGTATCTTCTTTGATATTTGCAACAACAGACTCAGTTGTAAGCAGAGTAGAAGCAACACTTGTTGCGTTCTGAAGAGCACTTCTTGTAACCTTTGCAGGATCAAGGATTCCCTCGTCTACCATGTTTACATATTTCTCGTTCAGAGCATCAAAACCAACACCTGGCTCAGACTCTCTTACTTTGTTGATGATAACTGCACCTTCAAGACCTGCATTAGCAGCAATACGGAACAGCGGAGCTTCCAGTGCTTTCAGGATGATGTTTGCACCAGTCTTCTCATCTCCCTCAAGATCTGCCGCAAGTTTTGCAACCTCTTTGGAAGCGTGGATATATGCAGAACCGCCTCCTGCAATGATTCCTTCTTCAACAGCTGCTCTGGTAGCTGCAAGAGCATCTTCCATACGAAGTTTTGCTTCTTTCATCTCAGTCTCAGTAGCTGCACCAACACGAACCACTGCTACACCACCAGCAAGTTTTGCAAGTCTTTCCTGAAGCTTCTCTCTGTCGAAATCAGATTTTGTCTCCTCAATCTGAGCACGGATCTGGGCAACACGATTGGCAATTGCTTCTTTATCTCCCATACCATCAACAATAACAGTATTCTCTTTTGCAACTTTAACAGATTTTGCACGTCCTAACTGAGCCATTGTAGCATCTTTCAGTTCAAGACCTACCTCGTCAGAAATTACAGTACCACCTGTCAGGATTGCGATATCCTGAAGCATTTCTTTTCTTCTGTCACCATAGCCAGGAGCTTTTACAGCTACTACCTGGAAGGTTCCTCTTAATTTGTTTACGATCAGAGTGGTAAGAGCCTCACCCTCAACATCCTCAGCGATGATAAGAAGTTTTGCTCCAGCCTGTACGATCTGCTCCAGCAGCGGAAGAACTTCCTGAATGTTGGAGATTTTCTTGTCTGTGATCAGAATATATGGATCCTCAAGGTTTGCTTCCATCTTCTCCATATCAGTGGACATGTATGCGGAAATATATCCACGGTCAAACTGCATACCTTCTACAAGGTCAAGCTCTGTGTGCATGGTCTTGGACTCTTCTACAGTAATAACACCGTCGTTGGAAACTTTCTCCATTGCATTTGCAACAAGCTCTCCGACTTCTTTATCTCCGGCGGAAATAGATGCAACGTTTGCGATCTGTTTCTTTCCGCTTACTTTCTGGCTCATGTTCTTAATTGCTTCTACAGCAGCATCTGTAGCTTTCTTCATACCGCGTCTCATAACGATCGGGTTAGCACCTGCTGCCAGATTCTTCATTCCTTCATGAACCATTGCCTGGGCAAGTACAGTAGCAGTTGTAGTACCGTCACCAGCTACATCGTTTGTCTTGGATGCAACTTCCTTGATCAGCTGAGCTCCCATGTTCTCGAAAGCATCCTCAAGCTCGATCTCTTTTGCGATTGTAACACCATCGTTTGTGATAAGCGGAGCACCGAACTGTTTATCAAGTACTACGTTTCTTCCTTTCGGTCCAAGTGTTACTCTTACGGTATCAGCAAGTTTATTTACACCAGCCTCTAATGCTGTTCTGGCTTCTGCGCCATATTTAATCTCTTTTGCCATAATGAATCATCCTCCTGATTTCAAGTTATTTATAAGGTTATGTCTTATTTCACAATTGCAAGAATATCGCTCTGTTTTACAATGATATACTCTTCACCGTCAAGCTTAACCTCTGTTCCTGAATATTTGGAATAGATAACTTTGTCGCCTACAGTAACTTCCATTTTCACTTCTTTGCCGTCAACAACTCCGCCAGGTCCTACTGCGATTACTTCTGCCTGCTGTGGTTTCTCCTGTGCCTGTCCTGGAAGAACGATACCGGATTTTGTTGTCTCTTCTGCTTCTAACTGTTTTAATACAACTCTGTCGCCTAATGGAACTAATTTCATGATCTATGTCCTCCTTTAGAATTGCTTTTCTTTTCCTTGCTAGCACTCATTATTGCCGAGTGCTAATCACTGTCCATTATATTATTGAATTATCGTTATTTGTGCAACTCTTTTCATAGTTGCATTTTTAAGTATATTCTTTTTTATTCTCTTTTATGCTCTTTTTTTCTCTTGTTTTCTCACTTTAAAAATTTTCTGAATTTTTTTCTATTTCGAAGCTTCTGAAGACTGCCTGGTAAAGTTTTTTTGTGAAATCATGAATTCCAACGAAGTTTCCTGTTATACACAAAAAAGAACTGCCCTCCAGAGCGTGTTTGAAAAAGCGTTCCTGCAATCTGCAACTTCACAATTTGCAGAAAGCCTTTTTCAAACACGTTCGAAGGAAAACAGTTCTTCTGTACACTTGTTTATTATTTATTGAATTCACTCAGGCCTTTTTATTTCTCTGGGCCTTAATCTCTTCTAATTCATCAAAGATCACTTCATTGAGAACCTTGATATAGGTTCCCTTCATACCGGATGACCGGGACTCAATAACGCCTGCGCTCTCGAACTTGCGGAGTGCATTTACGATTACTGATCTGGTAATACCTACTCTGTCTGCAATCTTGCTGGCAACAAGAATTCCCTCATCTCCGTCAAGCTCATCAAAAATATGGATGATAGCTTCCAGTTCAGAGAAAGAAAGTGTGTTAAAAGCAGATTTCACAACCTGTTTCTTTCGGTCTTCCTCAGCATTCTCTTCATGTACAGCTCGCATCATCTCAAGACCTACAACTGTGGTGCCGTATTCACTGACAATAATATCCTCAATATCATATGGACGATCCTTGCGGTACATAAACACCGTTCCAAGACGTTCTCCTGCAATATCAATAGGATTGATGATTCCCTGATAGCTGCTGGAAACATGCTCAAAGCCAAGTGTCTGAAGATTCACGTTCTCTTTGGTAGATAATACTCCTAAAAAACGCTCATTCAGCAGAGGGTCAACATGACCGCCCACCTCATCAGCTATCAGCTCCTGGATTTCCTCAACTCCCGGGCAAAAGCTTACACCAAGCACCTTGCCTTTCTTGCTGAGAACCAGGATATTAGAACTTAAAGTATCCATCAGGACCTGGCAGATATCATTAAAAACCACCTTACTGGAACTGCTGTTATGGAGAAGTTTATTGATTTTTCTTGTTTTATCAAGTAACTGAACGCTCATTTTGTCCTCCCTTCGCTTTTGTTACATGAGAGCCTGTTTGAAAACCCACTCCCGCAATCTGTACGCTCCACTTTGCAGGAAATTTTGCAGAAAGCATTTTTCAGGCATGCTCTGACTTTACCTGTTATTCTAATACTACACGTTTTTCAAACTATTTACAAGCTATTTTTTACTATTTTTCAATTTTGTTTAGCTTTTCTGAAAATATCACGTTTTTGAAACTATTCATCAAACAATGGAAGTAATAGAGCTTTTATTTAAAAAATCCCCTGCAAAACATAATACATCTGCCTTGCAGGGGATCTTTCCCGAAAACTTCTTAATTTGTTACTGTTCACGAGCTTCACAGCAACCTTAATTTTCTTTTTCATCCTTCGGCCTGGTTTCTACATAGCCGCAGGTTTCCTGGCTGCACACCAGTTTATTTCCTTTTTCCACCATGTAGCTTCCGCACACCGGACATTTCTTATCCGATGGCTTCTGCCATGACATAAAGTCACATTCCGGATTATCTTCACAACCGTAATACTTACGGCCTTTCTTCGTCTTCTTAAGCACCACTTCCTTACCACACTTCGGGCAGGCTACACCAATCTTTTCATAATAAGGCTTGGTATTGCGGCATTCCGGAAATCCCGGGCATGCAAGGAAACGTCCGTGAGGACCATATTTAATCACCATATGACGACCGCAGTTATCACAGATCACATCGGTCTCTTCATCATGGATGTCTACTTTCTCCAGCTCTTCCTGGGCAGCATCCACATCATGTTTCAGATCCGGATAGAAGTTCCGGACTACTGTCTTCCACTGTACAGTACCATTCTCCACACAGTCCAGAAGTCCCTCCATGGTAGCCGTGAAATTCACGTCCACAATGCTTGGGAACGCCTGCTTCATAATACTGTTTACCACCTCGCCCAGCTCTGTCACATAAAGGTTACGCTGCTCCTTGGAAACATAGCGGCGGCTGATAATGGTGGTGATGGTCGGCGCATAAGTACTCGGACGGCCGATTCCAAGCTCCTCCATGGTCTTTACCAGGGAAGCCTCTGTATAATGTGCCGGCGGCTGGGTAAAATGCTGTTCCGGCTTTAACTCTTTCAGTTTCAGCTTCATGCCTTTACTCAGGCTTTGGCTTAACACATTTCCCTTCTTCATATCCTCTTCCTGCATATATACCGAAAGGAAGCCTTCAAATGCTACCTTGGAAGCGGACACAGTGAACGTATAGTCTCCACCAGCCACTTTTACAGAGGTAGTCTCATACTTCGCAGGAGCCATACGGCTGGCCGCAAAACGCTTCCAGATCAGCTGATACAAACGGAACTGATCTCGTGTAAGGGATTCTTTTATCTGTACAGGTGTACGGCTGATATCAGTTGGGCGGATAGCCTCATGAGCATCCTGGATCTTCTGTCCCTTCTTCACTGTCTTGGCTGTTTCTGACACATATTCTTCTCCATACTGGCTGCTGATGTAGCTTCTTGCTGCCGCATCCGCCTCGTCAGAAATACGTACAGAATCAGTACGAAGGTATGTGATCACACCTACAGTACCGTTGCCCTTGATATCAACACCCTCATAAAGCTGCTGTGCCAGACGCATAGTCTTCTGGGTAGAAAAATTCAGTGTTTTGGATGCCTCCTGCTGCAGGGTACTGGTAGTAAAAGGAAGCGGAGCATTCTTGATTCTCTCGCCTTTTTTCACCTCAGAGATCTCAAATTCTTCGTTCTCAAGAACCTTAAGAATCTCATCCATCTCAGCTTTATTGTGGATATCCATCTTCTTGTCTGTTCCGTAGAATTTAGCCTCCAGAGGCTTTTTCTCGCCATCCACAAGGAATTCACCATTCAGGCTCCAGTATTCTTCCGGGATAAAAGAATTAATCTCCTCCTCCCTGTCACAGATGATGCGAAGTGCAACAGACTGCACACGGCCGGCACTTAAGCCTCTCTTTACTTTCGCCCAGAGAAGCGGACTGATGGTATAACCCACCATACGGTCCAGCATTCTTCTCGCCTGCTGTGCATCTACAAGATTCATATTCAGACCGCGTGCATGCTTCAGGGAATCCTTTACAGCAGTCTTTGTGATCTCATTGAAAGTGATTCGGTGCATTTTATCCGGATCTTCTTTCAGAGCCTGCATCAAGTGCCAGGAAATTGCTTCTCCTTCACGGTCAGGGTCAGTGGCAAGATAAATCTTATCAGCTTTTTTGGCTGCCTTGCGAAGTTTGGCAAGCAATTCCCCCTTACCACGGATGGTTATATATTTCGGCTCGAAATCATTCTCCACATCTATTCCAAACTGACTCTTGGGAAATCACGACATGTCCGTTAGATGCCTCTACCTCATAATTTGCCCCAAGAAATTTCTTTATTGTCTTTACTTTTGCAGGTGACTCAACTATCACCAGATATTTAGCCATACTACCTCTCCTACTTTGTATTCAGTCTACATACACTACAAATTATCCCCCTGATATTCTGTAGTATTGTCTGCCTGTCTCTCCCACAAGCCCCATTAGCTGAAGTTCTGTCAGAAGAGCACAGACTTTTGATGCTGAAAAACCGGTTTTCCGTATTAAATTATCCAGATTTTCAGGTCGTAAATCGAGACCACTATACACCAAATCCAAATCCGGTGCAAGCCCCAACTTCTTTTTTTCCACATTTTGAGGTCTGTTTTTTGCCTCGATTCCCCATTCCATAAGCATGATTTCCGGGCTGTAAGCGATTCCTGCACCATCGAAAATCAGCTTGTTGCAGCCTCTGCTCAGTTCCTCTGTCACAGCTCCCGGAAGGGCATAAACACTGTGTCCATGTTCCAGGGCAAAGTTTGCAGTGATCAAAGAACCACTCTGTTCCTTGGCTTCTACCACAAGAACAGCATCGGAAAGTCCGCTGATGATCCGGTTTCTTGCCGGAAACGCCCAGTTCACAGGCGGAGAGCCCGGGGGAAGCTCGCTGATGATCCCACCGCCTTTTTCCAGAATCCGCTGATAAAGCCATCTGTTGGAATTGGGATAACACACGTCCACTCCGCTTCCCAGTACTGCAAAGGTAGGAGTGTCCGTATCCAGTGCACCTTTATGCCCCTCTGCATCAATCCCTCTCGCCATTCCACTGATGATCTGCACACCGTAGCTTGCCATGGTTCTTGCATATTTAAATGCCTGACATCTGCCATAAGGACTGCACATGCGAGCACCTACCACTGCAGCAGCAGGCTTCTTCGGATCTGGCAGGTTTCCGATGTAGTACAGTTTTTTGGGCATTCCGGAAAGTTTTCTCAAACGATCTGGAAAATTGGAATCCTCTATAGTTAAACATTTGATTTTCTGCATTGCTTCCATACTAAAATACCTCCCTGTGTGCGGTTTTATGAATAAATTCATTCAGCTTCTGTACTTCTTATCAAATGCTTTGTAAGTAAGGGCTTCTGCAACATGTCTTGTGTGTATCAGTTCCTCCCCTTCCATATCCGCAATCGTGCGTGAAACCTTCAAAATCCGGTGATAGGATCTTGCACTAAGTTCCATAAGCTCAAAAGCATTTTTTGCCACCTGAAGGGCATTTTCTGTCAGCACACAGTATTTCCGGATCTGCTTCCCGGACAGTTCACCGTTAAAACAGATTTTCTCATTCTGGTAGCGTTTCTGCTGTATTTTTCTGGCTTTTTCCACTCTTTTCCGGATAAGGGCAGAACTTTCTCCTGGTTTTTCTTCTGAGATCTGGGAAAAATTAACAGGCGGCACATCTGCACATAGATCGATCCGCTCCAGAAGGGGCTGGCTCAGCTTATGAAGATAATGACTCACCTCGCCAGGTGTGCACCTGCATTTATTCATATCCGGATAATAGCCGCAGGGACAGGGGTTCATGGCTGCTACCAGAATAAATCCCGCCGGAAACACATACGTTCCACTTGCCCTTGACAGCTGGATCTGCTTGTCCTCCAGGGGCTGCCGCAGCACTTCCAGGCTGCCTCTTGCAAATTCCGGCATTTCATCCAGAAACAGAACGCCCCTGTGAGCCAGGGTCACTTCACCAGGACCCGGGATTCTTCCGCCTCCAGCCAGAGCTGCAGACGAACTGGTATGATGCGGACTTCGAAAGGGTCTTGCCTTAATTAATGGTCTCTTTGGACTTAAAAGTCCGGCAATGCTGTAGATTTTTGTAAGCTCCAGGCTTTCTTCAAAAGTAAGAGAGGGCATGATCGTAGGTATTCTTTTGGCAAGCATGGTCTTCCCAGTGCCCGGAGGGCCGATAAACAGGATGTTGTGAAATCCGCTGACTGCAATCTCAGCAGCTCTTCTGGCACTCTCCTGACCACAGATTTCCCCGAAATCCACCAGACTCTCTTCTATCTGGTTCTCTTCTGAATTTACCTCTGAAAACTGATTTTCTTTTCCAAATGCATCCGGATCTGAGACAAGCTTCAAAACTTCTTTTATATTTTGAACTCCGACCACTTTCATATCCTTCACCAGAGCTCCTTCTGCCAGGTTTTCATACGGAATGATACAGTACCGGCATCCCAGTTCCCTTGCCCGGATCACTCTTGGCAGCACTCCGGATACACTTCTTACCTCCCCATTCAGACTGAGTTCGCCAACCACCATTACATTCCGAAGAAGCTGTGGTTCTATAAATCCCGATGCTGCCAGCACCGCTGCTGCCACAGGCAGGTCAAAACCGGCCCCCTCTTTTCGCAAATCAGCAGGTGCCAGATTCACAGTCACCTTCTTAGGCGGCAGACTGATCCCATTATTTTTTAACGCTGTGCGCACTCTGTCCTGTGCTTCTTTCACCTGGGTGCTGGGAAATCCAACCATAGTAAAACAAGGCAGACCGCTGCTTACATCAGCTTCCACCTGAACCGGGCAGACTTCCATTCCTGAAATCGCCGCTGATAAAACACTTGCAAACAATCTTATCCCTTTCTGCAGATACAGTTCTTCCCCATATGCGAACCTGCTCTGCCATTTCAATGTGTCTCTGGAATAAAAAAGAATAAAAGTAAAAAAGATATGATTAAAAGATATACAAAATTCATTATAGCCCATTTTGCTCTGAATTGCAATAGTGCATTTCGTTCTGATTTATACTTTCTGAAAGGATTCGGGGCCAGACGTTTTTCGTTGTTCGTTACATTTGGTCCCTGCAGACTCTACAGAAGAAAAAGAGGTGAACCTATGAAATTTCAGAGAATTCAAGACCTTCGGACAGACGCTGATCTGTCCCAGAAGCAGATCAGTGATATCCTTCACATCAGCCAGCGTTCCTACTCCCACTACGAAACTGGCTCCAGGAACATTCCAATCGAAATGCTGATCCGCCTTGCAAATTATTATGAAACCAGCATTGACTATCTGGTTGGGCGTACTGATAATAAAAAAATGCCGTAATTGCAAAGGTACTGAACAGGTACAAAATGAGGGGATGCGATTTCCCCCTCATTTTGTATACCATAAATAAAGTTATTACCATTCACTCGTAACATTCCGTAAAGTATTTTTCATATATCCGTTACTTTCCTTCACTTCGAAGCTTTCCTTCCGTATCTGCAATTTTCTGAATATTTGCGACTTCATATTCATTAAATACAGAAGTATCTGCATCAAAGGTCTCCGGCTCCACAGTTCCCTTATACCAGGATTTACTGTTAAAATAATCCGCAATTCTCTGTGTCACAAATTTCCTGCCATGTCGGGCATAAATCTCATTTTTCGCCAGTTCCAGCTGGTCAGATGAATAGCCTGACAAATCCTCATCTGTAAGGTATCGGCTGTTGCTGTCCGGGAATATATAATCCCTGGAAGAGAGATCCGTTTTATCTGTATTATCAGCCGGAGTCACTGAAGGTACCTGTGTCACAGAAGCGGCTTTCTCCCTTGTAAGGACCCCATCTACCTTTGGTGTCACCCCGGCACCCTCTGCAGGGGAAGCTGTATTAAGGCGCAGATAAAGTTTGCCCTGATCAAAGGTCATATTTCCACGCACCTGGTTTCCCCAGGAATCTGTAAAGGAAAGCTTTGCTGCATTTCCAGCCACTTTTGCAGTATCCGAAGCTTCCGAAACCTTAGTGCCGGCATTGTCACCAGCCTGAGAAAAAGTAAAAGTAACAGACTTCAGGGTAAGGTCGTCTATAGACAGTGTCACCAGTCCATCCTTGCTGTACCAGGTACCCATATAATCACTAGCCATGAACGCCGGTGCCCTGGTAATCACTGGAGTCGGTGTCACTGTGGCTGTAGGCTCCGGTGTGGGCGTGGCTGTAGCCGCTGGAGTCGGTGTCACTGTGGGCACCCTTTCCAGAGCCTCAATGGCAGCCTTCTTCTGCTGCTCCTTCTGAATCTTTTTCTTATGTTCGGCAAACAGAAGCCCCGCTGCTCCAATCATGATAAATATGGCGATCAGGGCAAACAGCGTTGCTTTTAGTACATCTTTGTTGTGCTTTTTCACAGGCAGTCACCTCCTGTTTATTCCTGTCCGTTCCAGCAATAGGTGCAAAGCTTGCACGGTTCAATATCAATTGACTTCTTCAGATCATCCAGACGATGATATTTCAGGGATGTAAAATTCAGTTCCTTGCGGATTTCTTCCAGCATTTCTTTGTAGTTTGTAGAATCCGGATTTGCATAATCCTGCAAAATCCTGTCTGATACATTGTCCCCTTCACGTTTCGCAATGATCCTTCTTGTGATCAGATCCATCTCTGACTTAGAGCGTGAGAAATTCAGGTACTTACATCCATATAAAAGCGGCGGGCAGGCAGGTCTGATATGAACCTCCTTAGCACCATTGTTATAGAGGAATTCTGTTGTCTCACGAAGCTGGGTACCTCTTACAATAGAGTCGTCAATCATAAGGAGGCTTTTATCTTTGATCAGTTTATGTACTGGGATCAGCTTCATTCTGGCGATAAGATTTCGCTGGCTCTGCTGGGTCGGCATAAAAGATCTTGGCCATGTGGGCGTATATTTAATAAACGGACGGGCAAACGGCACACCAGAGCGGTTAGCATAGCCGATGGCATGTGCAATACCGGAATCCGGTACTCCTGCAACCAGATCCGGATTCACTTCTCCGGCATCTCTTCCTGCCAGAATATCACCGCATTTGTAACGCATTTCCTCTACATTTACCCCCTCATAAGTAGAGGTTGGATATCCATAATATACCCAGAGGAAAGAACAGATCCGCATCTTGTCTCCTGGCTTCTGCAGAACCTGGACTCCCTCCGGGGTAATAAAATCAATCTCTCCAGGTCCCAGCTCTTTCAGGTCTTCATAGCCAAGATTAATGTAGGCATGACTTTCAAAAGAAGCACAGCATGCATCTTCCTTCTTGCCGATTACAAGAGGAGTTCTTCCATAACGGTCGCGTGCTGCGTAAATGCCCTCCCCTGTCATAAGAAGAAGGGTCATAGAGCCCTCGATCATCTCCTGGGCATAACGGATTCCCTCAACAATACTGTCCTTCTGATTGATCAGCGCTGCAGTCACCTCTGTAGGATTCACACTGCCACCGCTCATCTCCAGAAAATGGGTATGCCCGTCTTTGAAGCATTTCTCTACCAAAGCTTCTACATTATTGATCTTGCCTACTGTTGTAATTGCAAAATTTCCCAGATGGGAACGCACCAGAAGAGGCTGCGGTTCATTGTCAGAAATACAGCCTATTCCAAGATTGCCTTCCATCTCTGCCACATCTTTGTCAAATTTGGTACGGAACGGTGAGTTCTCAATATTATGGATCACGCGGTTAAATCCACTGCTCCTGCTATAAACGGTCATTCCGCCCCTTCTTGTACCCAGATGGGAGTGATAATCAATTCCAAAAAAAAGATCCATTACACAATCAGACTTTGACGCAACACCAAAAATTCCACCCATTTTTCCTTAGTCTCCTTATTTTTTCTCCTTTATAACGCCTTTTCTGTAGGCATCCAAAAGCTGTTTCAGCTCCTGAATTCGTTCTTTCAGTGCCTTACCGTTATCCGTATCTCCCACAAGGGCACGCCTTGGATTATAGCGGACAGCCACACGGTTGGACACAATGTCCCTCTCTGTTTCCACTGCATCTTCCGCCGAAGTAAAAGGCTCATGGGCAGTCAGGCTCAGACCATAGGAACTGTAAACAAGAGTATATCCGGCAATACCGGTCACATTCCGGTATGCCTCACAAAAACCACCGTCAATTACGATCACCTTGCCATCACATTTCACCGGATTCTCTCCCTCCAGCTGATGAACAGGCACGTGACCATTGATAATATGCCCCTCATCCGGATCCAGCCCGAATTCTTCCAGCATACGATTTACTACCTCTTCTTTTTCCCAGAGGTGATAGTAGGCATTCTTTTTCTCTTTGTGTGTCTCTTTATCTGCGATAAAATAACGCTCGAAGGTAGTCATTTTATCTTTTCCATAAAGGGGAGAATTAGGCCCTGCCCAGATATACCACAGAATATCCTGGCTTGCTTTCTTCTCCTTCTCATCTACGGTAAAAAAAGCTTTTCTTACGTAGGCTTCCAGTTTATCATAAAGTGCCTTGCCTTTACAAGTCTCACCGTAAATCTCAACTTCTTTCAGAGTTCCATCCTCGTTCAGCGGAATACTTCCATGGAAAAGAAGGTTCCCGTTATAGGTCTTATAAAGGCCGCCTTTATCCAGAAGCAGCTGCATGTGGTTCTGAAGCTTCTCGCAGTTCCGAAATGCTGAGCTCAGGCGCTCCACTACTTCTTTTTCCCCATCTGTCAGCTCATAAGGATGTTCCCAGTCAATGGTTGGAAAATGGGTGTCCAGAAGATTATGCATACTTCCATCCGGCAGCTGCACAGTGCCCTTCTCCGGATCAATCCCCTCCAGAACGCATCGATTCTCCATATGAAAATCCGGATGTTCTTTCGCCAGTACCCCTTCCAGCTTAAACTGGATAATGGAAATGGCTTTGTGCATTTTCCTGCTCAGCTCTTTCTCAAGAGCATTGTAATTGGAAGGATTGCCATGTACTTCAAATACCTGGCAGGGATCATCCCCGTAAACCTCCATGGCAAAAGCAGCAAGAGGCATCATATTGATTCCATAACCATCCTCCAGAATATCCAGATTGCCGTAACGGATACTGTTACGGATCACTGTGGCCATACAGGCAGCCTGTCCTACAGCGGCGCCCATCCATACCACATCATGGTTTCCCCACTGAATATCCAGAGAATGATAATCCATCAGTCTGTCCATAATAAAATGAGGACCGGGACCTCTGTCATATATATCTCCAAGCACATGAAGGTGGTCTACAACCAGTCTCTGGATCAGTTCAGCAAGAGCGATAATGAAGTTCTCTGCCCTGCCGATATCTATAATGGTATCCACAATGGAATCGTAATAAGCCTCTTTATCCAGAACTTCTGCTTTCTCCGTGATCAGCTCTTCGATCACATATGCATAATCCGAGGCAATGCCTTACGAACCTTGGATCTGGTATATTTGGAGGCAGTTGTCTTGCACACTTCAATAAGACGGTACAGGGTGATCTTGTACCAGTTCTGCATATCAGACTCTTTTTTCTTCACATAGGCAATTTTTTCCTTCGGGTAATACACGAGAGTTGCCAGGGAACGCTTGTCACTGTTGCTTAAGGTATGTCCAAATACATCATCTATCTTCTTTCGCACAGCTCCCGAACCGTTTCGAAGCACATGGGAAAAAGCTTCGTACTCTCCGTGGATATCGGAAAGAAAATGCTCGGTGCCTTTTGGAAGATTGAGAATGGACTGAAGGTTGATGATCTCTGTAGAAGCCTTCCCGATAGTGGGGTAGAGCTCCGCCAGACGTTGTAGGTAGCGCAGTTCTTCTGTTTTCATGGAACCTCCTAAATTCATATTACTCTTATTTAACCAGCGTTAGAAATCAAACAATGAAATCTGATTGGACTGTGGAATATCTCCAAATAATCCAAGTTTATCCATCAGATCAATTACGGTCTTGCTGACCTTGGTCCTGTCACGGAAATCATCCTTGGAAAGAAATCTTCCCTGTACAGCAGCATCCACTACAGCATCTGCCGCCTTATCTCCAAGACCTTCTATAGAATCAATGGACGGCATCAGTTTTCCTTCTATGATCTGGAAACGATGTGCCTTCGCCCGGTAAATATCAATGGGCATAAAATCATAACCTCTTGCATACATTTCCTGGACAATACGCATATCTTTCAGGGTATCCTGCTCTTTTTTGGATGCAGCGTCCCCTTTCTTGCGTATCTCTGCCATATAAAACTCCAGCTTTTCTTTTCCCATACACATCAGTTCATAGGAAAAAGCTGTGGCACGGATACTGAAATATGCACCGTAATAAGCCAGCGGCTGGAATACCTTGAACCAGGCGATTCTGTATGCCATCATAACGTAAGCTGCCGCATGGGCTTTCGGGAACATGTATTTGATTTTTTTGCAGGACCAGATGTACCAGTCCGGAACGCCGTGTTCTTTCATAGTGGTGATCCACTCATCTCGGAGACCTTTTCCTTTACGGACGCTCTCCATAATAGTAAAGGCAAGACCACTTTCCACACCCTGACCGATCAGGTAGATCATAATATCATCTCGGGTACAGATTGCCGTGGAAATAGTAGCTTTTCCCTCTTCGATCAGTGTCTGCGCATTTCCCAGCCATACATCCGTACCGTGGGAAAGTCCGGCAATACGGACCAGATCAGAAAAATATTTCGGCTTGGTATCCACAAGCATCTGCATGGCGAAATCAGTACCAAATTCTGGAATTCCCAGACAGCCAAGCTTGCAGCCGCCGATATCCTTCGGATCAATTCCAAGAGCTTCTGTACTGGCAAAAAGTGACATAACCGCCTTGTCATCAAGAGGAACCTCTCTTGCATTCAAGTCTGTCATATCCTCAAGGGTACGGATCATGGTGGGATCATCGTGTCCCAGAATATCCAGCTTCAGCAGGTTTCCATCAATGGAATGGTAGTCAAAATGGGTGGTGATAAATCCACTGCTGGAATCGTTCGCCGGGTACTGGACCGGGGTAAATTTCTCTATTTCCTCTCCCATTGGGAGTACAATAATTCCGCCAGGATGCTGTCCGGTGCTTCGCCGGATACCGGTACACCCCTGTACAATACGGTTGATCTCGCAAGAACGCTTGTGCTGTCCCCGCTCTTCAAAATAGTTCTTTACATATCCGAATGCGGTTTTATCCGCAAGGGTACCGATGGTTCCCGCCTTGAAGGTCTGACCTTTTCCGAATATAACCTCTGTATAATGATGGGCATTGGACTGATACTCTCCTGAGAAGTTCAGGTCAATATCAGGCTCCTTATCTCCTTTGAATCCAAGGAAGGTCTCAAAGGGAATGTCAAAGCCCTGTTTGGTCATCCTGGTGCCGCACTTTGGACAGATCCTGTCTGGCATATCGCATCCCGCCATACCGGAAAAGGCCTTGATCTCCGGAGAATCAAAGTCACTGTACTTACACTCCGGATTGGGGCACAGATAATGGGGAGGCAGAGGATTTACCTCTGTAATACCAGACATGGTAGCCGCCAGGGAAGAACCTACAGACCCTCGGGAGCCCACCAGATAACCATCTGCATTGGACTTCCACACCAGCTTCTGGGCAATAATATACATCACCGCATATCCATTAGAAATAATGGAATTCAGCTCTTTGTCCAGACGGTCTTCTACGATCTTGGGAAGCACTTCACCGTACATTTCATGGGCTTTCTGGAAGCACATATCCTTTAAGTCCTGGTCAGAATTCTCAATAACCGGCGGATATTTATCCGGATGGATCGGTGACATTTTCTCTATCATATCCGCAATCTTCACTGTATTTGTAATTACCACTTCCTCTGCCTTCTCGCTTCCCAGATAGGAAAACTCCTCCAGCATTTCCTCAGTAGTGCGAAGATAAAGAGGTGCCTGATTGTCGGCATCCTTGAAGCCGCTTCCAGCCATGATAATACGACGGTAGATTTCATCCTGGGGATCCATAAAGTGAACGTCACAGGTAGCAACAACCGGCTTGTTAAACTGTTCACCAAGCTTTACAATTTTTTTGTTGATCTCAATCAGATCCTCTTTCGAATGAATCGTATCATTCTTTTCATCCTCCACCATGAACATATTGTTCCCAAGGGGCTGGATTTCCAGATAATCATAAAAGCTTACCAGCCTTGCGATTTCCTGCTCCGGTGCATTGCGCAAAAGAGCCTGGTAAAGCTCACCAGCCTCGCAGGCACTTCCAATAAGAAGTCCCTCCCGATGTGCCTCAAACACGCTCTTTGGCACACGGGGTCTGTGGTTAAAGTACTTGATATGGGACTGGCTTACCAGCTTGTACAGATTGATACGGCCGGTCTCATTCCGCATGAAAATAACGGCATGGTAAGTAGGCAGTTTCTTAATGGTGTCCGGGGAAACCTTTCCCTGCTCATTCAGCTTGTCTACATCCGTAATATCTCTTTCCCTGCACATTCCCACGAATTTCTCGAAAATACGTGCCGTACACTCTGCGTCATCAACTGCACGATGGTGATGATCTAGGGAAACGCCAACTGCCTTGGCAACGGTATCCAGCTTAAAACGGTTCAGCGCAGGCAGCAGGAATCGTGCCATACCTACCGTATCCACATAGGTGAAATCATTTGGGATGCCCATGCGGTTACAATTCTCTATAATAAAACTCATATCGAAATCTGCGTTGTGGGCTACCATTGTAGCTCCTTCACAAAATTTCAGGAATTCCGGTAAAATTTCTTCAATTGGACGGGCATTCATAACCATGCTGTCATTAATACTGGTCAGCTGCTCAATTCGAAATGGAATTGGAACCTGAGGATTAACAAATGTGGAAAAACGATCTGTGATCTTTCCATTTTCCACCAATACAGCACCAATTTCAATGATCTTACAGGTAAGGGGGGAAAATCCTGTGGTCTCAATGTCGAAAACCACGAATCTTCCGTCCAGGGACTGTTTTTTCGGGTTGGTGACCATACCCTTTAAGTCGTCTACCAGATAGGCCTCCATACCGTAAAGCACCTTAAAATCAGAATCCTTTGGCACGCAGCCTCCCCACGCATCAAAGCAATGGTTTGCCTCCGGGAAAGCCTGCACCACACCATGATCTGTGATGGCAATGGCAGGATGCCCCCACTCGTAGGCACGTTTTACCAGCGCTTTTGCCTCGGTTACACCATCCATATCGCTCATTTTCGTATGACAGTGAAGTTCCACACGCTTCTGAGGGCTGGTGTCCACTCTGGAGCTGCGGAAATCGGAGATTTTCTTAATTCCGGAGATGGAGCCTATGGTAAGCTCACCATCGAAACGGTCAATAGAAGTAACGCCTTTGATTTTCAGGAAGGCACCTTTTTTCACATGCTCTTTGATCTCCGGCACCTGCTCATTGCGCAGGAACATTTTTACTGTGATGGAATCTGTGAAGTCCGTAACTGGGAAAATCAGTATGGTCTTCTCATTTCGGATTTCTCTCGCTTCCACATCCATAACCTGGCAGCGGATGATAACCTCTCCCATTTCCTGCACAATATTTTCCAATGGAATAGGCTCGTCCTCAAAATCCCTTCCATAAATAACATCCGGATTTGGATCCTTGCGGAAGCCACCACGGAAATCGCCCCATTTGCCTTTCTTTTCGAATGGCTTTTTCTCGAAAGGCTTCTTTTCACTGGCTGCCTCTGCTTTTTTCTCCGGCCTGGCAGCGGCTGTCTTGCCGGCTGCGGCCTCTTTTCCTGTTTTTTCCTCAGCTGCAGGAGCTGGTGCTGCGCTCTCTTCTTCTGCGGAAAGTCTGGCATGCTTCAGCACATTAGCTACCTCCTGACGGATCTGGATAGCTGCATTTTTGCGGTACCTGCTCTCCTCCGTCTGCACATAATCCAGAGAAACTTTCAGGTCCATTCCACAACGCTCGCAGAATACTTTGTGAAGATATTCAATAAGTATCTCACTTTTCTGTCTGGAAATCACAGAATCCGGAAGTACCATATTCAGGCAGTCATCTTCTGGAAATGTGATCTGTGCCTGCTTGAACAGATTGTATTCCAGCATGTTGTAATTGCGAAGCTCCAGTTCCATGCTGGAGCGGTAGGTATCCAGGAAATTCTTTGGCGTGTATTGTCTGGACAGATGGAACTTCTCAATTACTTTCACACTCACTTCAAGACCTGGAAAGCACTGTCTCTGAATCTGCTCTTCCAGGCTGAAAATATGCTTTTGTGGATCCAGCGGTCGCTTTTCAGGTAAATCCGGACACAGGTTTTAGCAGAGTTGCAGGCAACCTTGGTGACGATCACCTCTTCCAGAAGTTCACTTAATTCCTGTTTTAATTTTAAGTTTGGAAATACGTCAAAAAATTCTTTTTCCATTTATAGAATATACACCTTCTGTCATTTCTGTGTCTTATTGCTATCCCAGTTCATCAATTCTTCTCTCAAGGTATCCAGCAGCTGGTCTTCCGGCACTTTCTTCACAATCTCACCGCCTTTGATCAGAAGACCTACACCTACGCCGCCTGCAATTCCGATATCGGCTTCTTTCGCCTCTCCCGGGCCGTTTACCACACAGCCCATAACAGCTACTTTAATGTCAAGAGGGATATCCTGCACCATAGTTTCTACTTTATTTGCAAGACCGATCAGATCGATCTGGGTGCGCCCGCAGGTTGGACAGGATACTACTTCCACGCCGCCTTTGCGAAGTCCAAGGGTTTTTAGGATACGTCTGGCAGATTTTATCTCTTCCAGAGGGGCACCAGTCAGGGAGACGCGGATCGTGTCACCGATTCCCTGGTATAAAATAATACCAAGCCCTATGGCAGATTTGATATTTCCAGAATAAAGGGTTCCTGCCTCTGTAATTCCCACATGGAGAGGATAACTGGTCTGTTCCGCAATCAGTTCGTGAGCCCTGGCGCACATCATAACATCAGAAGATTTGATGCTGATCACCAGATTGTCGTAGCCAAGCTCTTCAATAATGTGCACCTTGTCAAGGGCGCTTTCTACCAGACCTTCTGCGGTAACACCGTGATATTTCTCCACCAGTTCTTTCTCAAGAGAACCGCTGTTTACCCCAACACGGATGGGAATATTCCGCTCCTTCGCCACATCTACAACTGCCTTGATACGCTCTGTGCTTCCAATATTTCCGGGATTGATACGGATCTTGTCGGCACCGTTCTCCATGGCCGCAATCGCAAGACGATAATCAAAATGAATATCTGCTACCAGCGGAATGTGAATTTGTTTTTTGATCTCTTTCAGAGCCTTTGCCGCTTCCATGGTCGGCACTGCACAGCGGATAATGTCGCAGCCAGCAGCCTCCAGGGCAAGGATCTGCTCTACGGTTGCCTGCACATCCTCTGTTTTTGTATTGGTCATAGACTGGATCAGGATGGGATTTCCGCCTCCAATCTTCTTATTTCCTATCTGAATTACTTTGGTATGGTCTCTGTACATACGAAATTCCTCCATATATTATGAACATGATATTCTTTGATTACTGTTCACTGATAGCATTCTTTGCAGTTCACTTTTACACCGCAGGCGCTTATCAAACTTTTCTATGCAAAAAGGCACAAAAGGGATGTCTCTGACACCCCTGCTGTACAGTTATTTTCACAGCATTCTGCAAGTATTTTCAAACAGGCTCCAGAGCCTGTTTTCTTTGCAATTTAATGCTGGATTTCCAACAATTTATTCTTCAAGTCTTCTTCCATCTTGCGCATTTCCAGTTCTGCCTGGGCTCTCTTGGCGCGGCCCTCTTTCTGAATATTCATGACATCATCCAAAGTAGCGATCAGCTCCTGATTGGTCTGCTTCAGAGTCTCAATATCCACGATTCCGCGCTCAGATTCCCTGGCAGTCTCTGTGGATGCAAGGTAAAGTGCCTCCGCATTTTTCTTCAAAAGTTCATTTGTCAGGTCTGTTACCTGGCGCTGGGCCTGGGCTGCTTCTGTGGAATGGGCGATTCCAAGTGCCAGCACCATCTGGCTCTTCCAAAGTGGAATGGTATTTACAATGGTTGTCTGGATTTTTTCTACCATAAGGGTGTCATTGTTCTGCACCAGACGAATCTGCGGTGCTGTCTGCAGGGAAATGGTTCTGGTCAGTTCCAGATCATGCAGCTTCTTCTCGAAACGATTGCACTTGCTGTCCAGATCCTTGGCTTCCTGCGCATCCTCCGGAAGTCCGCTGACTGCTGCTTTTGCCTCCAGATCTTTTAATTTTCCCTCCCGTACTTCCTGCAGCTTCTGTTTTCCTGCAAGGATGTACATGGTCAGTTCTTTATAATAGTTCAGGTTCTGAGCATACATTTTTTCCAGAACTGCGGAATCCTTCATGAGACGCATCTGGTGATCCTGAAGGGAGGTAGTGATCTTCTGCACATTTACCTCAGCCTTGGCGTAGCGGTTCTTCATATTTTCAATCTTGCTGCCCTGTTTCTTGAAAAAGCCAAGAAAGCCTTTCTCCTCCTCAGCAGCATCAAAATCGCGAAGCTCGCCTACCACCTGGGTGATCAGCTCTCCAACCTCACCCAGATCCTGTGTCCGTACATTTTCAAGAGCTGCATCGGAAAAATCAGCCATTTTCTTCTGGGTTCCGGCACCGTACTGGAGGATCTGGTTAGTATTCTCAATGTCAATTTTCTTAGCAAAGCTGTCTACCATCTGCTGTTCTTCCGGGGAGAGAACGGTCTGTTCCATTTCCTTTTTCACAGCTTCGGCTTCCGGCTCTGCTGCAATCTCTGCCTTTGGCTCTCCCAAATCCGGTTCTAATGTAAGTGTAGGTGCGTTATCTTCAAAACCTGTAAATTCGTTTCCCATAGCATCCTCCTTGTGTATAGGTCTGCCCATATTTATCAGCAGCCTTCAGTTTGGCATTTTCGTTATTTTTATAACACGCTCTAACCCCGCTGCAAATCTTATCTTTTCATATACTTAACATTCCGCACACTGCTAGAGCCTGTTTTTTTCAGCCTCTTTTCTCATACGGATAAGCTCGTCCTCAGTCAGCCCTTCCTGTGCCAAAACTGTATTCAGAACAGAAATATCACTGGATACATCCATAGCCGTGTCTTCAAATATGGAATCCAGAAGCTTCTCAAAAGCCACATTCAGCGTATCAATAGTCTCTTCGATTTCTTTCTTGGAAGAAGTAATATTCTCTCCCTGAACCGGCTGGCTGTCCATTTCTTCATATGCATTCAAAAGCTTCACAGTCATAGGAAGATAATAATCCATAAGGCGGTTCAGATCCGGAATAATCTCCGGATGAGCCTTGGCGCGTTCAAAAATCTTCGCTATGATCAGCTCCATACGGGAGATTTTTCTGGAAATCTCTTCTCCTGGAATGGCATCATTGCTGCGGTGGATTTTATCAAGAAAGTCATTTCCCTTATCCAGAACCTGCCGGACTTCCGGGGAAAGTCCGGCTCTTTCCACATCCTCCCGTTCTGCTTCCACACACGTCCGGGCATCTGCCTGTTTACGCTGGTTAAATTTCTGCTTTTCTTTTTCCTCTGCCTGCTGACGAAGCGCTGCCTCCTGGCGTGCACGCTCTTCATCCTGCTGATGATCTCTTTCTTCCAGCCGCTTCTGAGTGCTTACATATTGGTCGTAAGTCTCATTACTTGTGATCAGACAAGTTTCCTGTTTATCAACATGTCCCTGAAGGAACCAGCCTTTGCTTATCATACGTTTGATATCTTTTTTACAAATTTCACCGGCTTGCCGACTGCCTGTGCCAGCTGCTGGAAATTGCAGTAGGTGTGAGTGCCAAGAGCCTTGATATACTTGTTTCGGCGGCTTAAACTGGTAAGACTGCTGCAGCCCTGGCCGAGAAGGGTTCCACCACTGGCAGTAATTGCAGCCAAAACTCCCGCTCCAACCCAAAAGCCACCGCCCTTAAGTATTGCAACGCCTCCTACAATTAATGTTAAAATTCCAAATACTCCAGTAGTAATCCCACCAAACACTGTCTTCAGAATTCCCCCGACCTTGATTCCATTCGTCGGTAAATACAATGCCAGATCCGAATTCTGGTGATTGGTATCCTTCCTGCCTGTACCATTTCTCTGGAAATTTCCATTACGCAAATCATTCCCTTTCGCACCGGCATATCCTTGATAACCAGTTCCATGATCCTCCCCGGTACTCCGGTTTTTCTTTCCATCCTTCTGAAAATCCCAGGACCGATTCTCTCTGTAATCATAAGAACTGCCGCTGCGGTAATTGGTATATTTCCCACTGCCCACAGTATTATTAAGCGCATCCCGAAGGGCATCACTCCCATTATCAATAGCCTTATTCAGCGCCTGATTAATACTCTGGCTCAGTTTCTGGTAATTTTTTTCATTTACTGCACTGTCAATGATGCTCTGGATCTTATCTCCAAGTTCATCAAATTCGTTATATCCCATCTTTTCCTCCGGATATTTTATTTCACAACGCTTGTTTTATCATTATACAAAAATCCCCCTCAAAAAACAAGACACCATAAAATATAAACACATTATACTTTTTGTAACCTTTTTCACAGGAAAATCACTTAAAAAATCTGCTTTTCCCATTGAATTTCACACGTAAAAGTTTTACAATAGTAAAAACATTGGGGATTCACAATAAGAATCTCCCCCCAAAAACCACGCTAGGAGGAAATTGTTATGGAAAAAAAGAACATTGACTGGGGCAACCTGGGCTTTGGTTATGTAAAAACAGACTACCGTTATGTATCCAATTATAAAGACGGCAAGTGGGATGAGGGAGGCCTTACCACAGATGATATGGTTACCATCAGTGAGTGTGCAGGTGTCCTTCAGTATGCACAGACTGTTTTTGAGGGTATGAAAGCATATACTACAGAAGACGGACATATCGTTACTTTCCGTCCTGACCTGAACGGTGAGCGTATGGAGCATTCCGCCGCAAGACTGGAAATGCCTGTATTCCCGAAAGACCGTTTTGTTGACGCAGTTGTTCAGACAATTAAAGCAAATGCAGCATATGTTCCGCCATATGGTTCTGGTGCTACTTTATATGTACGTCCGTACATGTTTGGAAGCGATGCTGTTATCGGTGTAAAACCTGCCAGCGAGTATCAGTTCCGTGTATTCACCACACCTGTCGGACCATACTTCAAAGGCGGCGCTAAGCGATTACAATCCGTGTCAGCGACTTTGACCGTGCTGCACCAAATGGTACCGGTCATATCAAAGCTGGTCTTAACTACGCAATGAGCCTTCATGCGATTGTTGACGCTCATAAGAACGGATTCGATGAGAACATGTATCTTGATTCCAAGACTCGTACCAAGGTTGAAGAGACAGGCGGAGCAAACTTCTTATTCGTAACAAAAGACGGCAAGGTTGTTACTCCGAAGTCTGACAGTATCCTTCCATCCATCACACGTCGTTCTCTGATCTACGTTGCGAAAGAGTACCTTGGACTTGAGGCTGAGGAAAGAGAAGTATACTTCGACGAAGTGAAAGATTTTGCAGAGTGCGGTCTTTGCGGTACTGCTGCTGTTATCTCTCCTGTTGGAAAGATCGTGGACCACGGCAAAGAGATCTGCTTCCCAAGCGGCATGAACGAGATGGGACCGATCACCAAGAAGCTGTATGAGACCCTTACCGGAATCCAGATGGGACGCATCCAGGCTCCAGAGGGATGGCTGAAGGTTATTGAATAATTCCTTAAGCTTCCCATTTTTCGTATTTTTTCAAACACGCTCTACACAGCACATAACAAAAATCAGTTCTGTCATGATGGCAGAACTGATTTTTTTGAAAAACACATTATATTTTCCCGCTTATTTATTTCTTTCATATCTCACAAACTTATATTCCAGATCAAAATATGTCTGCTCTTCACTCTCTGCTGCCACATGCCACTGTGGATCTTCATCCAGATTCGGAAAATAACTGTCTGCAATATAGGCAAAATCGATCTTGGTCACCTGAGCAGCATCGCAATAAGGAAGAAGCTGCTTATAGATAGTATCGCCGCCGATGCAGTATACATCTTCTGCCGGATACTTTTTCAGTTCTTCCATAAGCTCTTCAATAGAATGAACGATTATGGCATCTTTCACTTTGTAATTCTCATTTCTGGTAAGAACGATGTTTGTGCGGTTTTTAAGAGGAAGCCCTCCTGGGAAACTCTCCAGGGTCTTTCTTCCCATAACACAAACCTTTCCGGTGGTCTCCTGACGAAACATTTTCATATCCGCCGGAATGCTCACAAGAAGCTTATTGTCTTTTCCAATTCCCCAGTTTTTGTCAGCAGCTACTATTATTTTCATTTCTTATAATCTCCTTTATACGAACTCCTAGAGCGTGTCTAAAAATCATTCCCGCAATCTGCACGCCCCACTTTGCGGGAGATTTTGCCCAAATTCGGTTGCCGTAGCCCGCTACAGCAGCCTCACCATATCTGAAACGCATGCGGCATTGGAACCCTTTCTCATTTACTCCATGTTTAAATGGCAATCGGAATATTTTTAATCTGAGGCCAGGTCTGATAATTCTCCACGATCAGATCATCCGTGGTAAAATCATAGAAATTCTTCACATTCGGATTCAGTTTCACAGTCGGTGCCGGATAAGGTGTCCTAGAAATCAGCTCCTTGATAACCGGAACATGTCTGTCATAAATATGACAATCCGCGATCACATGTACCAGCTCACCGGCTTCCATGTCACAGCATTGTGCGATCATCATAAGAAGAAGGGAGTACTGGCATACATTCCAGTTATTTGCAGCCAGGATATCCTGGGAGCGCTGGTTCAAAATGGCATTTAAAGTCAGCTTGTCCTTTCCAGGCTCCTTTGTTACATTGAAGGTCATAGAGTAAGCACATGGGTAAAGATTCATCTCATGAAGATCTTCATGCACATAAATATTGGTCATAATACGACGGCTGTATGGATTATTCTTCAGATCATAAAGAACACGGTCTACCTGATCCATCATGCCTTCTTTGTACTGATGCTTCACACCCAGCTGATAACCATACGCTTTTCCAATGGAGCCATTCTCGTCAGCCCAGCTATCCCAGATATGGCTGTGAAGGTCATGAATGTTGTTTGATTTCTTCTGCCAGATCCAGAGGATCTCATCCATAGCGCTCTTTAATGCGGTCTTGCGAAGGGTCAGCGCTGGAAATTCCTTTCTCAGATCATAACGGTTCACAACACCAAAACGTTTGATCGTATAAGCAGAAGTGCCATCCTCCCACACTGGCCGGACCTTCTCCCCTTCTGTACTGGTTCCGTTCTCAATTACGTCTTTACACATATCTATAAAAATATGATCAGCTAAACTCATACCTGTCTTTTTCCTCCTGGTCTCCATTGTGCGTTCTTTATAGCAACACGATACCTGGCCGCCAGAGTCTCTCCACACCAAGTATCTCGCTGCTTTTCATACTTCAACAATTTTAGCATAGATTCCTGTAAATAACAAGTTCTTTGCCCTCCTGTCTCACTCCTGCTTGCTCTGGTTTTATTGTTTTTTCAAAACCTTGTCAAATCACCTTTTTCTTTACAATCTTATTTTCCCGTGTTATAGTAAACCCCATGAAGAAAATTTTAATCCATTTACTGAAACCTCTTTCTTTTCTTCCTGCAATTCTGATGATGTATCTGATTTATTCATTTTCAGCCCAGACAGGGGAGGTGTCCGGAGCCCTAAGCTATGAAGTCAGCTACCAGATTGTGGAAACCAAGAATGAAGTTCTCAACGAAAACAAAACTTATGACGAGCTCGCCTATTCTGCCAGCTCCATCGAATTTTATGTGCGAAAAGCAGCTCACATGACAGAGTACTGTCTGCTTGCCATTGCCATTTCTTTCCCACTTTATGTTTACGGAGTAAGAGGTATCTGGCTGATCCTGCTGGCAGGCGCCATCTGCGTAGGCTTCGCAGGCTTTGATGAATACCACCAGTCCTTTGTGGCAGACCGCGGACCTTCTGTACGTGATGTGGGAATCGACAGCATCGGAGTCACAGCGGGAATCCTGTTGGTGCAGGCATTCTGCTGGTCCACTCTACATAACCCAAGCGGGAAACGCAGGCGCAGGAAACGGCGCTAGAGCGTGTATTTCAACAAAAAACAGACTTCTGATTGATTATCACTCATTCGGAAGCCTGTTTATTTTTTTATATTTAGTATTGTATTCGTAATTTCGTGCTGTTATAATCATAAAACGCAAAAGTAACCGCCCGGTCTGCAAACTAGTACATCGTTCTCGAAATAACTACACCACTCATTTTTCATACATATATTAACACTATCTAATATATCAATTTCTTTTCAAAAAACAATACTCTCTATTCTTCATCCTCTGTCGCATCCCCTAACTGGCTAACCAGATTAGCGCGGTCAGCAATAGACATTTTCTTATTCAAGGATGAAGTACTTTCCATTTTAGATTCAACTGTCCTTGAAGTTTCTGTCTCAGAAGCCTGTGCTTCACTTTCTGCATTCGACTCCTTCTGAATCTTGCCAGCCTTTATGCTGCCGCGGATTCCATTGATCACGAAAGCCACGCCAAGCACAATAAAAATCACTCCCGCAACCATAAAGCCAGGACTGCTGCCCTCAACACCATTTATTACATTCTGGCAAAGTGAAACACCCAGATAAGCCACATAAACCCCTGCCAGAATCATAACCAGGCAGGTTCTCATAGGCATAGCAGACTTCCCATTTCTGGCTTTCTGCTTCTCATTTACATCAGTCTCTTCCAGATTCTTATTTTCCATATTCATCCCCCTTATGAAATAGCAAACTGACTCTCATACAGATTCGCATAGAAGCCCTTCTTCGCCAGCAATTCCTCATGTCTGCCCTGCTCGATAATATTTCCGTCCTTCATGACCAGGATCAGATCTGCCTCCTGGATAGTGGAAAGACGATGTGCTACAATAAAGCTGGTTCTTCCTTCCATCAACTCTGCAAAAGCCTTCTGCACCTTCACCTCAGTACGGGTATCAATGGAAGAAGTGGCCTCATCCAGGATCAACATAGCCGGGTGCATCAGCATAACCCTTGCAATGCAAAGAAGCTGCTTCTGTCCCTGGGAAATATTTCCGCCTCCCTCTGAAATCACGGTATCATAGCCGTTTGGCATACGCTTGATAAAACTGTGGGCATGTGCATGCTTAGCTGCCTCCATAACCTCTTCCAAAGTCGCATCCGGCTTTCCATAGGCAATGTTCTCGCGGATGGTTCCTGCCTTCAGCCAGGTCTCCTGAAGCACCATACCAAAGTTTTGTCTCAGGCTGTCTCTTGTCAGCTCTCTTACCGGATAACCGCTTACCTTAATCTGTCCCTTATCTACATCATAGAATCTCATAAGAAGGTTGATCATAGTGGTCTTACCGCATCCGGTAGGTCCGACGATGGCGATCCTCTGTCCAGGTTTTACGTCAATGGAAATATCAGTAAGAAGCGGAACTTCTTTTCTGTAAGAAAAGGAAACACTCTCCACGCTTACACGGCCGTCTGCTTTCTCCAGCTCCCAAGCATCTGGCGCATCTGGCTCCTGTGCCGGTGTATCAATAAAGTCAAAGAGACGTTTTGCACATGCCAGCGCATTCTCCAGCTCTGTGATAACGCCGGAAATCTCATTAAACGGCTTGGTATACTGATTTGCATAGTTCAGGAAGCTGGTCAGCTGTCCCACAGTCATACCGCCCTTAATTACTGTAAATGCACCAAAAATTCCAACTGCTGTGTAAACAAGACCATTTACAAAGCGTGTGGACGGGTTTGTAATAGAGGAAAAGAAAATCGCTTTGATTCCGCAGACGCGAAGCTCTTCATTTACTTTTCCAAACCTTTCATTAGCTCTCTCCTCATAGGAAAAAGCCTGCACGATCTTCTGATTTCCAACAAGCTCTTCCACAATAGAAGTCATCTCCGCTCTCTTCTCGGACTGCTCCTGAAACATGCGGAAGGTTCTGCCTGCGATAAAGCTTGCCACGAACAGGGAAATCGGAGTGAGCAAAATAACGATCACTGTGATCTTCACACTGATGGAAAGCATAAATCCAATGGTTCCAAAGATGGTCAGCACACCGGTAAACAGCTGGGTAAAGCCCATAAGGAGACCATCTGAAAACTGACTGACATCAGAAACAATACGGCTTAAAATATCTCCTGGCTGATTGGCATCTATATAAGATACCGGCACCTCCTGAAGATGGGCAAACGCCTGGCTTCGCACATCCTGCACCACGCTGTAGGTAACCTGATTGGTAAGAAGGTTCATCACCCACTGGGAAACTGCATTTCCCACAACGATCACAGCCAGAGCTCCAAGCACCTTCAAAAGTCCGGCTGTATTTACATTTCCCGGACCTACGATATTATCTACACCATTACCAATCAGAATGGGTGTATACAGGGTAAATCCAACGGTGACAAGCGCTGTCAGAAGCATAATGATAATTTTTGCTTTGTAAGGGCTGATAAATTTCAGTACCCTCTTCATAGTCTCTTTATTCCTTCCCATCAGCGGTTCACCTCCTGTTCGGAAAGCTGTGACAGGCAGATTTCTCTGTAGACCTCACAGGATTCCATAAGCTCTTTGTGTGTTCCCACACCAGCCAGCTCACCATCATCCAGAACCAGGATCTTATCTGCCTGCTTGATGGAGGTTGCTCTCTGGGAAACGATAAACACAGTCATTCCCTTTGTCTGCTCATGAATGGCATGACGAAGAGCCGCATCTGTGGCAAAGTCAAGGGCAGAAGCACTGTCATCCATGATCAGGATCTCCGGATCTCCCACCAGTGCTCTTGCTATGGTAAGACGCTGGCGCTGTCCGCCGGAAAGATTGGCGCCACCCTGACTTACCATGGTATTTAAGCCCTCCGGCTTACTTTTTACAAAACCACTTGCCTGCGCAATGGAAAGAGCCCGTTGGATTTCTTCTTCGGAAGCGTCCTCTTTGCCCCATTTCATATTGTCACGGATGGTTCCCTTAAACAGAACTGCCTGTTGTGGTACCATCCCCACCTTTTTACGAAGCTGTGAAAATGGATATTCTTTTACATTATTTCCATCAATTACCACATTACCTGAAGTTACGTCATAGAAGCGTGGGATCAGATTGACCAGAGTGGATTTACCACATCCGGTACCACCAATGATACCGATGGTCTCACCTGGTTTTGCCGTAAAGGAAATATGGGAAAGCGCCGGCTCCTTGCTGCCTGCATAGGTAAAGCTCACATCTTCAAAGACAACTCTTGCAGCGCCTGCATTTTCTTTCTGAACACTATTGCCCTGATCCGTGAGAGACGGCTGTGTATCCAGCACCTCATTCAGACGCACACCGGAAGCCATAGCCTTTGTCACTGCCACGATCAGGTTTGCAAGAGCGATCAGTGCGATCAGGATCTGGTTCATATAGTTTACAAGGGCAACCACTTCCCCCTGTGTAAGAATACCCACAGACACTTCCTTGCTTCCATACCAGAGGATTCCGATAATGGCAAAGTTCATGATAACCGTAGTGGCAGGATTCAGAAGTGCGGAAATTTTTCCCGCTCTTACCTGCACCTTGGTGTAATCGTCGTTTACTTCTGAGAATTCTTTATATTCTTCCTGCTGTCTTCCAAAAGCCCTTACTACTCTGGCACCCACATGATTCTCTCTGGTGATCAGGGAAATCCTGTCCAGGAATGACTGAGCCTTTTTGTAAATTGGCACTGTTGTGCGCATAATTCCGTAAATTACAATGGAGATCACCGGAACCGCAATCAGGAAGATCAGGCCAATCTTCACATCAATGGTAAAGGACATGATCACTGCACCCACAACAATAAAAGGAGAACGAAGGAACAGACGAAGTACCATGTTCACACCAGTCTGTGCCTGATTCACGTCATTGGTGATCCTTGTCACAAGGGTAGGAGTTCCAAGCATATCCAGTTCTCTGTAAGAAAGCCTGCTGATATGGGAAAAAAGCTCCTTGCGAAGGGCAGTGCTGAATCCCATGGCTGCCTTTGCAGAGAAATACTGTGCTGTCAGGGAACATACAAGACCGATCACTCCAAGCAGTACCATGATCACACACTGGTGCCAGATATAGACATTGTCCTGATTCTTAATGCCGATATCCATGATTCTGGCAACAACCAGAGGCACGATCAGCTCAAAGGTGGCCTCCAGCATTTTGAACAAAGGAGCCAGAAAACTTTCTTTCTCATAGCCCTTCAAAAATATAAGCAATCTCTTCATCTTACTTCTTATTCTCCTGGATTCGTCCATATAATCTGGTCATGGCGTTAATTCTGTGAATGATCTCATCCGTAAGCTGACCTCTTGTAAGACGCCATTTCCAGTTGTCTCCCAAAGTAGAAGGCGTATTCATTCTCGCTTCATTTCCAAGACAGAGATAATCCTGCAAAGGTACTACGCACACTTCTGCTACTGAGGACTGTGCCGCCCGGATAAGCCCCCATACACATTCATCTGTGTCTTTCTCCTCACAGGCTGTGTACTGGTTCACGTAGGCTCTGTTTGACTGGGTAAGGTTCCCAAGCCAGCCCTTCGTAGTCTCATTGTCGTGGGTTCCAGTGTATACAATGCAGTTTTTGTCATATCGGAAAGGAAGATATACGCTCTCGCCGCTTTTATCAAAGGCAAACTGAAGCACCTTCATACCCGGATATCCGGATTCTACCAGAAGCTCCCTGACACTGTCTGTAAGGAATCCCAGATCCTCTGCGATCACATCCAGATCCTTAATTTTCTCCTCCAGGACCTTGAACAGTTCTATTCCAGGACCTTTTTCCCACTTTCCATTCTCAGCGGTCTCATCTCCATAGGGAACTGACCAGTACTCGTCAAAACCGCGGAAATGATCGATCCGGACCTTGTCGTACAGCTTCATACAGTGAGTCATACGAAGGATCCACCAGTTATAACCTGTTTTCTTATGATATTCCCAATTATAAAGTGGATTTCCCCACAGCTGACCAGTTGCGGAAAAAGCGTCTGGAGGACATCCTGCCACTGCTGCCGGTGTAGCCTCCTCATCAAACTGGAACAGATCCGGGTTCGCCCATGCATCTGCGCCGTCAAAAGCCACATAGATAGGAAGATCGCCGATGATCTTAATACCTCTGTCATTTGCATATTTCTTCAGCCGGCTCCACTGGCGGTAGAACCAGAACTGCTGAAAGGCATAGAAGCTGATATCCTCCTTCAGCTCCTCTCTTGCCTTAGCAAGCGCCTCCGGCTTACGTGTCTTTAAGTCCTCCGGCCACTGATTCCAGGAAATTCCCTCCAGGCTGTCCTTTATTGCCATATAAAGACAATAATCTGCAAGCCAGAAGCCCTGCTCTTTCTCAAAGGCTTCCATCTCCTCACGGATCAGCTGAAGCTCCTTTTCTTTCCCATCCATCTGGTAAAAACGTCTGTAAGCCTTCCGAAGAAGGGAAAATCTGGAAAGATAAACCTTCTCATAGTCCACATAGCTTTTGCTGCCGCCCCAGTCACATTCTGCACATTCTGCTGCTGTGAGAAGGTCTCTCTGGATCAATTCCTCCAGATCAATGAAATAAGGATTTCCTGCAAATGTGGAAAAAGACTGGTAAGGGGAATCCCCGTATCCGGTAGGTCCAAGTGGCAGAATCTGCCAGTATTTCTGACCCGCTTCTGCAAGCTGATCTACAAAAGCGTAAGCTCTTTAGAAAAACATCCGATTCCATAGTTGGAAGGGATACTGGATATAGGCAATAAAATACCGCTGGCTCTCATCATATGTTCCTCCTGTCTGGTTCAATAACCATTATCTGTTTATTATACCGCTATCATGCATAATCGGTCAACAGGATAAAATAGCTTCGCAAATTTTATCCTGCTTTCGGTTGCTGCTCATAAAAACAGGCACCCGGAAAAATTCCGAATGCCTGTCATTTCCTTCAGCATCACATTTAAGTAATGCCAAAAGACTTATATTCTTTTGCCTGAATTATTTCTTGCTTGTATAACCGAAGAAGAAGTATCCAAGTGGTGTGTAATACATGCCGTCAATGTCTGGATTGAGCATATATGGCTGTGTATAGAAGTAGATTGGAGCAAGTACGCTGTCCTGTCCAATGAGGATATCCTCAGCTTCGTGGAATGCTTTCATACGCTCTTCCGGATCAGAAGTAGCTTTTGCTGCATCGATAGCCGCATCATAGTCTGGGTTAGAGTACTGAGCGTCGTTGTTACCGCCGTCTGTGTACCACATATCCAGGAATGAGCAAGGATCGTTGTAGTCTGCGATCCAACCGTTACGGGCGATCTGGAAGTTACCATCTTTTCTGTTCTGAAGGAATACGTTCCAATCCTGGTTGTTCAAGTTAACAGTTACACCAAGCTCTGTCTGCCACATGTTCTGAAGAGCCTCACCGATCTTCTTGTGGTTATCAGCTGTGTTGTACAGATACTCTACAGTCGGGAAGCCTTCGCCGTTCGGATAACCAGCGTCTGCAAGAAGCTGACGGGCCTCTTCGCAGTTAGCCTCATAATCCTCATCGGAAATGCTGTAGTAAGAACCGCCTACTGTACGGAAGTCATCACTACCAGCACCAGCTGCATCATTTACACCGTTCGGTACATATCCGTCAGCCGGAACCTCACCAGCCTGGGAAACGTTCTCTACGATGTAGTTACGGTCGATTACAAGTGAGAACGCTTTACGGATGTTAGGGTCAGAGAAAACTTCGTCCTCTGTGTTGAAGCATACATAGTAAGTTCCAAGATAGTCACCGATCTCAAGCTCGCCAGAAGCAAGGTAGGTCGGGATCTCGTCTACAGGAAGGTTCTCGATGAAATCAAGCTCTCCGTTGTTGTAACCTTTGAGCATTGCGTTGTTGTCATCAAGAAGTGTAAACTTGATAGTATCCGGTCCAAGATTCTCATAGTCATAGTAGTTCTCGTTTTTCTCCATGGAGATGTAAGCATTGTGAGACCACTCTGTCATTTTGTATGGTCCATTGCCAATGTATGTGCTTGGATCAAATGTCCAGTTGTCACTGCTCTCTACCATATCCTGACGAACCGGGAAGGTTGCCGGGAATGCCATGATTTCTTCGAAATACGGGCAGTCATAGGTAAGATCGATCTGAAGAGTCTGATCATCAACTGCTGTAATTCCAAGAGTGCTTGGATCCGCACTTCCGTCAGCAACTGCGTCATATCCTTTTACCATGTCGATCATGTAGCAGTAATCTGCTGCTGTCTCAGGATTTGCTAGACGCTGCCATGCATAAACGAAGTCACCAGCTGTTACAGCCTGTCCATCAGACCATTTGATTCCGTCACGAAGTTTAACAGTGTAAGTAACTGTACCATCTTCGTTCTCGGCCTTTTCCCAGGACTCAGCCTGTCCAGGAGCTGTGACAGCATTTCCTTCACCATCATTTACCCATTTAGCCAGACCTTCGAACATATGGTTGCACATGATAGCTCCATCAACTGCAGAGTTCAGTGCAGGGTCAATTGTCTGTGGTTCAGATGCGATACAAAGGTTCAGATTGAATCCTTCGTCAGATGCTGTATCCTCGGCGAATACAGGAGTTGCTGCCATGCTTAATACCATAGCTGCAGTCAGTGCCATAGACATAAATTTTCTTCTCATTACATTTCCTCCTTTATGCTTTTTTGCGCCGCATGAGAGATGAGAATCGACGCTTGTATTCATCAGCTCTTCCGTGAAGAAGAACGAAATACCTAAACTTCCTTTATTTATCCAGCAAATGGCAGGCTGCCCAGTGGCCCGGCTCATGCTCTCTGAACACAGGAGTTACCTGGCTGCACTTTTCAGTGGCATATGGACATCTGGTGTGGAAACGGCATCCGCTTGGCGGATTCATAGGACTTGGCACGTCTCCTTCCAGAATAATACGCTTTCTTGTCCGGCTCAGCTTTGGATCCGGAACCGGAACTGCGGAAAGCAGGGTCTGTGTATATGGATGGATCGGATGTCTGTTCAGCTCATAGCTCTCGCCCAACTCAACAAGAGAGCCAAGATACATAACACCGATTCTGTTGGAAATATGACGGACAACGGAAAGATCATGGGCAATGAACAGATAAGTCAGACCCATCTGCTCCTGCATGTCCTCCAGCATGTTTACCACCTGTGACTGGATAGAAACATCCAATGCGGAAATCGGCTCGTCACAGACGATGAACTCCGGTTTTACTGCAAGGGCGCGGGCAATACCAACACGCTGCTGCTGACCGCCGGAAAACTCATGTGGATAACGGTTTGCATGCTCTGTATTTAATCCAACCTGCGCCAGCAGCTCTTTGATCATGTCAGCGCGGTCTTTCTTACTCGCTGCAAGCTTGTGGATATCAATGGCCTCTCCAATGATCTCACCAACTGTCATTCGAGGATCCAGGGAAGCGGACGGATCCTGGAAAATGATCTGCATTTTTCTTCTGTAGGGAAGCATTTTGGCAGCTTTGGCTTTTCCAAGAGGTTTGCCGTCTTTATCCAGAGGATTGTCGTAAATGGTTTCGCCATCATAAATAATCTTTCCTCCGGTTGGCTCATAAAGGCGAAGAATCGTTCTTCCCAGTGTGGTCTTTCCACATCCGGACTCTCCTACAAGACCGAGTGTTTCACCTTTTTTGATATAAAGGGAAACATCCTGTACAGCCTGTACCCCCGGACCTTTTATGCCATTTACCGGAAAATATTTTCGTAAATTCTCAATTTCAAGAAGCTTCTTTTCTTCTGCCATTTATTTCTCCTCCTTGTTCATAAGCTCCTGAACCCGAAGCCAGCAGGCGGAACGATGTTTCTCGCCCACTTCCACGTAAGGAGGCATTTTCTTCAGACAGATCTTCATGCAATGCTCACAACGTGGAGCAAACGGACATCCTTCCGGCGGATTCAGCATATCAACCGGGGTTCCCTCGATTGGGATCAGTCTTTCATAGCTCTCGGCATCAACACGGGGCATGGAACGAAGAAGACCCTTTGTATATGGATGTGCAGGCTCGTAGAAAATGTCATCTACAGGTCCCTGCTCCACAATTTTACCTGCATACATAACGGATACCTTGTCACAGATATCTGCCACAACACCAAGGTTGTGTGTGATGAAAATGATTCCCATTCCGGTCTTTTTCTGAAGATCCTTCATCAAGTCAAGGATCTGTGCCTGAATGGTAACATCAAGGGCTGTGGTCGGCTCATCTGCGATCAGAAGCTGCGGATGGCAGATCAGTCCCATAGCGATCATGACACGCTGTCGCATACCGCCGGAAAACTCGTGTGGATACTGCTTCATACGCTTCTCCACATTATTGATTCCAACCAGTTCCATCATTTCCATGGCACGTTTCTGGGCTTCTTCTTTGCTGATTTTCTTATCATGGGCACGAAGAGCTTCCACAAGCTGATTTCCGATGGTGTAAACCGGATTCAGACAGGTCATGGGATTCTGGAAAATCATAGCTACTTTGTTTCCGCGGAACGCAGTCATCTCTTCCTTGGAAAAAGAAAGGACATCTTTTCCCTCGAAGGTAATGGAGCCTCCGATAACTTTACCCGGGGACTGAAGAAGCCCCATAATAGAATATGCCTCCTGGCTCTTTCCAGAACCAGATTCTCCAACAACTCCCATAACTTCGCCATAATCAAGGTCATAGGAGATACCGCCAACGGCTTTTACCTCGCCGGCCGGGGTAAAGAAGGAGACTTTCAGGTCTTTTACTTCCAGCAATTTATTTTTCTGTTCAGACATTGTTCTCCTCCTCTCTTATTTCTTCAGCTTCGGATCAAGAGCATCGCGAAGTCCATCGCCAAACAGGTTGAATGCAAGGATCATAATGCTCAGGATCACGGAAGGTACGATCAGTCTGTAAGTATAAGTGTACATACCGCTAAGTGCGTCTGTTGCCATGGATCCAAGGCTTGGAAGAGGTGCAGAAACACCAACTCCAAGGTAGGATAAGAAGGATTCCAGGAAAATTGCAGACGGTATCTGCAGGCAGGTAGTAACAACGATCTGTCCGATACAGTTTGGAAGCAGATGACGGCGGATGATTCTGCCGCCAGATGCACCAAGTGCTCTTGCTGCGGTTACATATTCCTGCTGTTTCAGCTGAAGTACCTGGCCACGGATAATACGACTCATGGTAACCCAGTATAACAGACCAAATGCAATAAACATGGAGATCAGGTTCGGTCCAAGTACATTGACAAAGGATTTCATAGGACTGGTTCCTGATGAATTCACATAGTCAGTAAGGATTGGTTTCAGTGCAGTTGCGATCAAAAGGACAACCAGCATCTCCGGAACTGCATAAATAAGTTCAACAATACGCTGCATCACTGCGTCCACCTTGCCGCCACAGTAACCGGAAATAGCACCATAAAGGGCGCCGATCACCAGTACCAGGATAGCTGCGAATACGCCGACAGACATGGAAACACGGGCACCATACATAACACGGACCAGAATATCACGGCCATACATGTCAGTACCAAATACATGAGGGAATACTTTTTCCCCATTTGCCTTGCGCTCAAGCTCTGCCTGGGAATAACCGAAAATATGCTTCTTGATTCCAAGCTCCTTGCGGATGGAATCCTCATCTACGCTCTGCTCCTCAGAAGAATCTTCTGAAGGTTTTGCAGCGACTTTTGCTTTTGCACGGATAACTGCTTCATCTTTCTTTGTAAATTTCTCGCCCTTTTTCTCAGCTTCTGCTTTCGCCTGGGCGATCATTTCATCTACATCTACTACATCGGACTGGGTTCTGGAAGCGATCTCGTCGTTCACACGCTGGGTGTCCTCCAGTGTGTAGTGATAGGGATAAAGGTTCTCAGCACCTTTGTTAAACTCGTCATAACCATATGGGATCAGAAGCGGGCCCACAAAGGCAAATAAAAACAGGAATACGATCACACCAAGTGCAACCATAGCCACCACATTTTTCTTTAATCTTCTCCAGGCATCTTTCCAGTAGGAAACACTCTGGCGGTCCTGAATAAAATCATCCTTCTCCTGTCTGGACGCAGATGCAAAATCATCCGGACTTAAATCCTGAAGGAGGTTCTCAATATCCGGCTGAAGACTCACCGGACATTTCTTAATCTTCTTATCTTCTGCCACGATCATTCTCCTCCTTTCGCAAGGCTGATTCTCGGGTCAGCAACCTTATAAAGGAGGTCTACAACCAGGTTCATCAGAATAATAAATGCTGCCAGGAAAATGGTAGTTCCCATAATAACCGGATAATCACGGTTCTGGATGGACTGTACGAAGTAACGTCCAAGTCCTGGAATTGAGAATACGCTCTCTACAACAAAACCACCACAAAGAGTAAAGGCCACCTGCGGTCCTAAGTATGTAATAACCGGAATCAGTGCATTTCTAAGAGCATGCTTGAAAATAATCTTTTTGTTCTTCAGACCTTTGGCGCGGGCTGTCTTAATGTACTCCTGGCTTAAGGAATCCAGCATGGCAGAACGTGTCTGACGTGCTGTATAGCACATTGGGTAAAAGCCCAGGGCAAAGCATGGCAGTACATAGGCGCGCCATCCCTGCGACGGATCAAAAATAGACGGAAACAGATTCAGTGCATTGTTTCCAGTCAGGGTTACCAGAAGAACAGATGCCACAACGAAGCTTGGCATGGAGATTCCAAGTGTACAGATCACACGAAGAATGCTGTCTGTCAGCTTGCCTCTCTTAAATGCGGCAAGACAGCCAAGAGGTACACCCACCAGAATCGCCCATGCAAGTGCAAGTGCACCTACCTTGGCAGATACCGGGAACATATCCACGATAATGTCAAGAACTGCACGGTTCTTCTGCATCTTAAGTGATACACCGAAGTCACCGTGAAGAATATTTTTCAGATACATAAACAACTGTACATAGACCGGCTTATCCAGTCCATATTTGGCATTCAGCGCAGCCAGTGTGGTCTCAGAAGGTGTTTTTTCACTGAGCCATGGGCTTCCAGGTACAGCATTCATCAGCAGGAAGGTAAGACAGGCTACCAGAAAGATAGTCAGAATCGCCATTCCAAGTCTTTTTGCAAAATACTTTCCCATTTTTCCTCCTTATTTTTTCCGGTCGAAAACATTTATTTCGGTTTCCTTTATGAGCGATGCCGTCAAAAACGCCACACCCATATCAGACTGATTTCTGACCAGAGTTCATTTTTATAATATATGAAAAAATTATAGCATTTCAATTCGCTTTATTCAAGTAACATTTTAAACTTTAGAACGGTGACGGTGCAATTTTTTAATCTTGTACTATTTTTCAGTGCTATTATGGTATATTTTTTGTGTATTTTATACAAAGACATTTGTTTGTTTCACAAGCGCAGATTGTTTATCATAACTCTACAGCATGTTTAAAAAAAACTTTTGAGCCTGTTTTAAAAATCATTCCTGTAATCTGTACAGGACCAATCTATTTTCCAATTCAAAAAAGAAGGATACCAGCTTGGCATCCTTCTCTCTCAATTCTTACCAGTTCCCCTTTTGCTTCATCCGGCTCCGTATCTTTGCCGCAGCTCATAAGAAAAGCCACACCCAGAAGAACCAGCAGCAGAATCCAGCCTTTTTTTCTCATATAGTTCTCCATTTCACACTGTATTTCTGTGAGTATGTGCAAAATAGAGCATATTATGCATAATGGACGTGTTTTCTCAAAAACCCTTTTTCTTTATATAGAAGGCAATGTCATGATAAACCCGCTTCCGGTCTGTCTCATTCAGAATTTCGTGGCGCATTCCCGGATACAGCTTGCCTTTCACGTCTACATAACCGGCGCGCCGCATATCCTGCACTGCTTTTGCAAAATGACGCACGTTGATCATACAGGGATCATCAGAACCACTGACAAAAAGCACGGGCATTTTCGGTCTGGTGCAGTGCCAGTGCTTTACGTCGTAAGCACGCTTCATCAGCTCAAAAAGTGCCAGATAGCCATCATCTGTAAACGTAAAGCCACAAAGTTCAGAATCGGAGTATTCCTGAGCTGCTGCCTTATTGGCACAGATCCAGGAAGTACAGTTTTTGTCCTTGCGGAAGCGCATCACATTTCCGGCAAAGGAAAGGGTTTCGATAACTTTACTCTTGTGAGCTGGTCCAAACACAGCACTTTCCATATGGGCAATTGCTTCTCCAAGAGATCTTGCCCCATTCTTGCTTGGAGAACCACATACGATCAGCATGTCCATGCAGTCATCATGATCTCTTGCAAAAGCGCGCACGGCCAGCGAACCCATACTATGCCCGAATAAGATCAATGGCAGATCCGGAAGCTGCTGGTGCATTTCCCGGTTCACCACCTCAATATCCTTGAGGATCGCATCCGCGCCGCCGCCATACATATATCCCAGGTCATCCAGCGCCCGCACACTTTTCCCATGGCCACGGTGATCGTGGATCACGCATACATAGCCTTTTTTAGCCATGTATTCCATAAAGGGAAGATAGCGCTCCTTGTATTCGCTCATCCCATGAACAAGCTGCAGGATTCCTTTGTACGGTGTCTCATCCGGAACCACTGCCAGAACGGAAATATCAAGTCCATCCGCCTCTGATTCTATATAAGCTTCATACTTTGCACCCATAGTTTTTCCGCCTTTCTTCTTTTTTTATTATCTTAACATAAATACCCGGTATCCGTAAAGTTACTGGTTACTGTTCGCGACCTGACTAGTAACGTTCCGCGAGGTGTTTTTTGTGAACAAAGTTCACAGAAAACCCGAGAATTAAGTTTGCGCAGCAAACGCTACTTCTTGTGCTTGTCACAAGAAGGTTCGTTTTTCTGTGCATTGCGAAGCGCGTTACTGTGAACGGAGTGAGCAGTAACACTCTGTAAATACTTTGACACTCTCCCAAGAGTATACTATAATAAAAAAGATGTCACACAGATTTATATGTGAAATTTTTACAGACGGTCAATTTATGAAATTATAATAGCATAGACATCACCAGAGCATGTTTGAAAAAGGCTTTCTGCAAGATGTACGTCACGATTTGTGGAAGATTTTGTCCGGATGAGGACGCTGTAGTGGGCTACGTAGGCCGAATTCGGGCGAAATATACCGCAAGTGGGGCGTGTAGATTGCGGGAATGATTTTTCAAACAGGCTCTAAACTTAACAAGGAGGAAACATGGAAGAAAAACAACTAAATATGCCAGATGAACACCCTGTTCCGAAGAAAAAAAGAAAAGGAAAGGCCGGACGCATTCTGCTTCTGCTTATTCTTATCCTTATCGCCGGCGCAGCCATTGGCTACTATTCTACGAACGCAGCCAGCCAGCCAAAGAATTGGATAAATATCTTACCGGCATCCAGAGCCTTGATTTCGACACAATGGAAAGTATGCTCCAGAGCGCCGATCTTTCCGCTCTTGACAATGCAGATGTGCGAAACGCCACCTACGAAAGCTTCTTCAAATCCATCAACGCCAAAATGACCTGGAAGATCACAAAGACACGTTTCAGTTTTCAAGACGGCACTGCAGAAGTCACTGCGCGGATCCGCTATGTAGACGGATCTGACATCTACCGTGAAACTGTAACCGAATTCCTTCGTCAGATCGTTTCCAGCGCCTTTTCCGGAGAAAGTCTTACAGAACAGGAAACCCAGGACAAGCTTGCTGCTATTTTAATAGAAAAAGCCTCCAGCCTGGAAGACAAATTCAGTGAAACAGACATTGTTTATCCTATGATCAAAGTAAACGGCCAATGGAAGGTTACAGCTCTTGATGATGAAACAGTAAAGATCATGTCCGCCAATTTCAAAAGTGTAGAGGATGAGATCAGCCAGACACTGGCGGCTTCCGATTCCACAGCGGAGGGAACCGATGGTCCAGCTGATTCTGCAGACCAGACGCCGGCCACATCCGCTGGAACCATTGATCTTTCCAACCAGCGTTTCTCTATCCACTATACCAGAAATGTAGTTTCCACAGACTTTGGCGGTGAGCCCTGTCTTCTCGTCTACTACGACTACACAAATAACGGAGAAAGTTCTTCCAGTGCTATGGTAGATGTAAATCTTACCGCTTATCAGAATGATGCGGCTCTTGAAGCAGCTATTCCGTCAAACAGTGATGAGGCTGTTGATGCATTTATGAAAGAAATCCAGCCTGGAGAAACGGTAAATGTATGTCAGGCTTTTTCCCTTAATGATATGAGCCCGGTTACCTTGCATGCTTCAGACGCATTTGGTCTGGATACTGGAATTACAGCAGCACAGACATTAAATCTCCAGTAAAAGAAGCAACCAGCACATCACCATATGGGAAGCACAATGAAATCTTTTATACGCGAAAGTTCCGTTTAAGGCTTTCGCGTATTTTTATGTCTCTCTTTGCAGTTTCAGACAGTCCCCCTGTTTTTTGCTGCTAAAATTCCATCTTTTACCACATTTTATACAGGCTTTTTCGTATAATTCCCATGATAAAAAGAGACACTATAGTTACGAAAGGATGGTGACTTATGGAAAATAAATTTTTAAATTGTTTCTGTCTGACTCTTACAATAATCGGCGCTGTCAACTGGGGACTGATCGGGTTCTTCAACTTTAATCTGGTAGCTCTCATCTTTGGCAGTATGAGCTGGATTTCCAGAATCATCTACGCGCTGGTCGGACTTTCGGGTCTGTATCTGCTCAGTTTCTATGGAACAATCTGCTCCAATGAAAATAATGCGTCATAAGTTAAAAAAGCCAGGAAACTTAATTCCTGGCTTTTAAAGAGCGATAGACGGGGCTCGAACCCGCGGTCTCGACCTTGGCAAGGTCGCGCGTTACCAACTACGCCACTATCGCACAAGCGGGTGATGGGAATCGAACCCACGTATCCAGCTTGGAAGGCTGGTGTTCTACCATTGAACTACACCCGCACATCATATTCAGATGTGTTTACCTGACATTTGTCAGAAGAGCGATAGACGGGGCTCGAACCCGCGGTCTCGACCTTGGCAAGGTCGCGCGTTACCAACTACGCCACTATCGCATAAGCGGGTGATGGGAATCGAACCCACGTATCCAGCTTGGAAGGCTGGTGTTCTACCATTGAACTACACCCGCACATTTGTGCTTGTCCGTCACAACGAAGATTAGTATATCTGATGTTGGAATATTTGTCAACAACTTTTTTGAAATTTTTTAATTTTTTCTTTTGTTTCTAAGATTGATGCAATATTGCTTGTCTGTTAAAGCATGTTTGAAAAAGGCTTTCTGCAAGATGTGCGTCACAATTTGTGGGAGATTTTGTCCGGATGAGGGCGCCGTAGCAAGCTACGGCAATCGAATTCGCGCGAAATATACCGCAAAGTGGGGCGTGCAGATTGGAGAATGATTTTTCAAACATGCTCTGGAGCAGTCAACAGTTACACGGTTCACCATATTCAAAGCGATGCATGTTACCAGATTCACACTACGACTTTCTGTTTTTCCAGAAATGATATTTTCTAAAATACCACCGTGCCTGTTCTGTTGACTGCCATTTTCTTTTTATTCCGTTAATTTTCCCAGTCCCAGACATTGGAGGCTTCCACATGTGTACGCGGCTTCTTGATCACCAGCTCCGGACTCTTCGCACTTACCTTGGAGTTTGCAGGTATCGATTCTGTGATAAATGTGTTTCCGCCGATGATCGTATTCTCCCCAATCACAGTTTCTCCACCAAGTACAGAAGAATTGGAATAAATGGTCACATTATCTTCAATAGTAGGATGACGCTTCACACCAGAAAGCTGCTGTCCTTTTCTTGTAGAAAGAGCGCCAAGGGTAACTCCCTGATACAGCTTCACATTATTTCCAATAGTGGTCGTTTCACCGATTACTACGCCAGTGCCATGGTCAATAAAGAAATATTCCCCAATCGTAGCACCTGGGTTAATATCGATTCCTGTGTGGTCATGAGCATACTCTGTCATAATCCTTGGAATAAACGGAACCTCCTCCAGATAAAGGATGTGTGCCAGACGATACACATAAATTGCCAGAAATCCCGGATAGGAGAAAATAATCTCCTCTTTACTCTTCGCAGCCGGGTCACCGTCAAAACCAGCCTGCACATCTTTCAGCAGCATCTCCTGCACTTCCGGAAGCTGCTCAAAAAATCTGGAGGTTATCTGTGCTGCCTTGCCGCATGCACTGGTCATATCATCGCCAACATACAGAAAAGCCGTCTCAATCTGCGCCTGCATACGGTCAAACAGGTCATTGAGCAGATATCCGGTATAATGTTCCGGAAAAACAGCTGCTCCCGAATCAATATCGAAATATCCCGGAAAAATAACTGATCTCATTTCTTTCACAATATCAATAATTGCTGCACGGACTGGCAGATGTCTTCCGCTCTTTGTCAGGAACAGCTCTTCCTTACGGTAATTGGCAGTCAGACGCTCTACTGCATTCTCTATGGATGTCTTTTTGTCACTCATAACTGGTCTCCTCGTATTTTGCTTTCCTTTCATATTATTACACTATTCTTTTTACGTCAATAAAAAAAAGATTGACCTTTATCCAATCCCCCGATATAATGGAGAATGTCATGGAGATGTACCCAAGTGGCTGAAGGGTCCGCACTCGAAATGCGGTAGGCCGGGTAACCGGTGCGAGGGTTCAAATCCCTCCATCTCCGTTTCATAATTGTTTTCGTGCAAATTTTATTAATTTTGCCTTGACAACTGTTCCTTTTGTATGTATAATTGCAACAGAAACAAAACATAGGGGATTGGTCAAATGGTATGATAGGGGTCTCCAAAACCTTTGGTGGGAGTTCGATTCTCTCATCCCCTGCTCTTAAGCGTCAGAAATCTTGTAATTCAAGGTTTCCGGCGTTTTTTTATCGCAGCATCAGAGCTTGTTTAAAAAAAGTTCTAAAACATATCTGAAATAAAGACATTCTTCTACTATCCGTCTTCTGCAGACTTCGCAATACAAAATAAGGAATATGAAACAGCAAACCATTCCATGCTGTCTCATATTCCTTTATTATTCATTCAGAACCACCTTGTTTTATTTCTTCAACAACATCACATGCTCTGGTGGAAAATACAGATACTTTGGGATATTGTCCTTTGCAGTTTCCTGGAAATTCTTTTTCTGGCACATCCACCACAAAGTGCCGCTTTCTGCAGCCCCTTTATTACGAAACAGATACTGATGCTCAAAAGTATTTTCAATATACTCCTCAACCTGCACTTCCATGGTATTCTCACCAGCCTTAGTTGCCGGCCTCATCCAATGTCCCCGGATTCCAACATGGGTAATATCCTCTGTCACTTCCTGTTCTGAACGAAGCATAAGCTCCCAATCCAATGCATAAACCTCATGGCTGCCCATCTTCTGCACTGCAGAAAAATTCTTACATCCAGTCAGCCTTGCAGCCTCCAGATACTGAGGATTCTCGAAAATATCCCTGGTCTCACCAGTAAGAATATCTTTTCCATTATTCAACAGGGTCAGCTGACTGCAGAATTTATATGCCTCATCCCTACTGTGAGTTACCATGATCATATCGCCTTTGTAATCTTTCAAAAAATTCTGCATATCACGCTGCAAAATATCCTTCAGATACCCATCCAGCGCAGAAAAAGGTTCATCCAGAAGAATCACCTCCGGCTCTCCGATCATCATACGCGCGAGAGCCACCCGCTGCTGCTGACCGCCAGAAAGCTGCAACGGCAAATGCTTTTCCAGTCCCTCCAAATGATATCTTTTTATGTAATCTGCAACCTTCTGTGAAAGCTCGCTTTTTTCCCCTCGATACCCGCAGGCAATATTCTTTTCCACAGTCATAGTTGGGAAAAGGGCATAATTCTGAAACAGGTATCCAACTCTTCTCTCCTGAGGCTTTAAATTAATTTTTGCCTCAGAATCAAAAACAGTCTTCCCGTTAATAATGATTCTTCCGGAATCCGGAGTTTCAATTCCGGCAATACTGCGAAGAGTCATACTCTTTCCGCTTCCGGAAGCGCCCAGGATCCCTATAGGTCCATCCTGCCCCTTCAGTCTTACATCCAGGGAAAAGCCTTTAAAATTTTTCTGAATATCAAGTTCAATCGCCATTATATCCACCTTCTGGTCTGCATTCCTCTGCCGGAAGCAATATTAATTGCTGCAACCACCAGAAATGAGATCAATATGATCACTACGACCCAGAAACCTGCCATATCATAATTTCCAGCTGCAGTCTCTGATGCAATTGCAACAGAAACCGTCCTTGTCTTTCCAAGGATATTGCCGGCAAGCATGGAGGTTGCTCCATATTCTCCAATGGCACGGGCAAAAGCCAGTACAGTACCGGAAGCAATTCCAGGTCCTGCTGCAGGTATAATTACCTTCCAGAATATCCGGCTTTCACTCATTCCCAGAGTTCTTCCTGCATAGATCAGATTCACATCCACCTGCTCAAAGGCCGCCCTGGCATTTCGATACATCAGTGGAAACGCGATCACAGAAGCTGCGATCACACATCCGGTCCATGTCTGAACTACTTTAATATCAAAATTATCCAGCAAAAAACTTCCGAAAGGCCTTTTCAGGCTAAAAAGCAAAAGCAGGCAGAATCCAGCTACTGTAGGAGGCAGAACAAGAGGCATTGTCAGAATCCCATCCAGCACTGCCCTTGCTCCCGGTTTCAGTTTCATGATCTTCCTTGCACAGAATACACCCAGAAAAAAAGCAAATATAGTTGCTGCCACACCGGTTTTCAAAGAAATCCACAAAGGACTCCAGTTTATTTCACTGAGAAATTCTACCATATTATTATCCTTTATTCTGCAGTGTCTTCAGATGCTTCCTCTGTCGGCTCTGCGGTCTCTTCAGCGGCTGCCATGTCATCCGTTTTCTCGCCATTTACATAAGCTGCAAATCCATATTTCTCAAATACTTCAAGAGCTTCATCAGACTGAAGGTACTCAAGAAATGCTTCTGCTGCTGCTTTATCATCATCACTTGCTTCTTTATCTTCTACCATTCCGGCAGGGTAAAGTACAGGTGTTTTAAGGCTTTCCTCCGGTGCCTCTGCAATAACCTCAACAGAATCTGCCACAGAAGCCGCATCCGTAGCATATACGATACCAACCTCATTGCTGCCCTCACTTACAGATGCAAGTACATCTGTAACATTCTTACCTTCGTTGATCTCCATCTTGTTTACTTCATCTGTAATTCCAAGATTATCAAAAATCTCGCGGGAATACTGTCCAACCGGAACGTCCTCTCCGGCAAGGGCAAGGTTTGCAGCATCTGTGATGTTCTCAAATCCGGTTACCTTGGTCTCCCCATCCTTTGGTTTAATAAGAACAACTTTATTCTCAAGAAGATCCACTACAGAATCCTTGTCAGCAAGTCCCTCGTCAACCAATGCATCCATCTGCTTCGTAGCTGCTGAGAAGAAAATATCGCAGCGGGCGCCTTCCTCAATCTGAGTCTGCAAAGTTCCTGAACTGTCCGCATTGTAAAGAATCTCAACATCCGGATAAGTCTCATTAAAATTCTTCTGAATCTCTTCCATGGCGTTATTCAGGCTGGCTGCAATAAATGCGTAAACCTCACATTTCAGTTCCGCTGTCTCTGCTTCAGCAGATACGAAAGTAGTTCCAAACATCATAGTTCCCATAACACCAGCCATAAGTGCTGCAAAAACTCTTTTTTTCATTTCACGCCCTCCATTCTTGTTGTATTTTATTGTGTTTTGTTATGTTTTGTTCGGTTTCATTCATTATACTTAATTTCATTTGCTATGTCAATTTGAACCTGCATTGTTTGTACAATTTTTATTAGTTCACACAAATTTTTTTTACTTTTCATTTTTTCTCCAACGAAACACTCCTTGTTATTTTCTTTCCAACATGCTATGATATTTAAATACTACCAATAATAAATACAAAAGGCAGCTGCTTCTCAGCTATGGAACACGTTCATACTCCTGTCTAATCTCCTACTTGCTCATATGTTCCGATCTGTCTGATATCCATCCATTCAGCATATAGACATAATGAATACACGGCTGTCGTTCAGGAATTTTGTAATAAATAATGAAAAGAGGATTTAAATATGAAATTAAGTGCACGCAATCAGTTAAAAGGAAAAGTTATCAATATCAATAAGGGAGCCGTTAACTCCATCGTCACAATTGATATCGGAGGCGGCAACATTATCACAGCTACTATTTCCTGTGCAGCTGTAGAAGAACTTGGACTTGAAGTTGGCTCTGACGCTTACGCAGTCATTAAGGCAACCAACGTTATGGTGGGAATTGATGAATAAACTTTATACTGCTCAGGAAATTGCAGACAAGCTCCAAATTAAAAAGACCACGGTTTATGAATTGATCAAACGTGGAGAATTATATTCTTCTAAAGTAGGAAAACAGCTTCGCATCAGCGAGCAGCAGCTGAAACAATACCTGGAGCGTTCCGGTTCCGGCAATAACATGCCAGATCAGAAAGCCGTTTCTTCCAGTACCCCTAACGGAAATCTGCAGATTCCGGAACTTCCTCCAGAAAGTTCCCTTTTGAAGAGGGATTATCTTCTCCACTCCAGCGGACTGATCCTTTGCGGACAGTTTTCCCCGGCTCTCGAACTTCTGATCAGCCAGATGTCCATTCACCCTCAGGGGATCCCAGTCCTTCAATCCTTTATGAACAGCTACAACAGCCTGTATTCTCTTTATTTCAAAAAGGCTCACATAGCATGTGCAAGTCTGGATCTGGAACATATCCGCAGCCTTGTCCCAGGTGTACAGCTTTCTCTTTTATGCCTTTATGAGTATTCCATAGGGCTTTATGTTCCTTCTGGAAACCCTTTGAAGCTTTCAGGTCTGATGGATTTCGCCCGTAAAGACATAAAAATTGCCAATCGGGAAAAAGGAAGTACACCACGGATTTACCTGGACCAGTTTCTTTTCTCAGAAAAAATTTCGCCAGCCAGCATATCTGGTTACCATACTGAACTGGTATCTGATATTTCCACTGCCGCAGCTATTGCTACGCACAAGGCAGATTCAGCTCTTGGAGAAGAATACGCAGCACACCAGTCCGGACTTCTGGATTTTATTCCGCTTCAGACACTTCCTATGTATCTGGTCATGGAAACGGAAGCTCTTTCCCAGCCTGGATTCTCTGCTCTTCTTGAAATTGTACGGTCTGAAGATTTCCGAACGATTCTTCAGGGACAGACCGGATATAATGTGACACGGACAGGGGAACTACTTTCTCTTTAAAATACCCATGGATAATAAAAATGCTTTTAATTTATTTACGCAGCTGCTGAACTGCTGTTTGAATAAATTAAAAGCATTTTTTCTTAGAGCGCATTTGAAAAAGCCTTTTTCAAACACGCTCCAGATAAGTCATTCGGTTAACAAAAAACTCTATTTGCAAAATAATTATCAGGCATTCCACGCCTATTTTCCGGAAACAATATTCTGCATCCATACACCTTTCTTAACCAGCACAAAACCCACAATACACTTCAAAATATCTCCACCTGTACCATGGCAAAAACAGCCAACACGTGTAAACCTGTGAAGCGACTGAGGCAATACGCAATGGGTACACTGACACACCACACAAATACACTGTCAAATAAAAATGTAATGATCGTTTTTCCACCGGAACGCAAGGTAAAATATGAAGCATGCAGGAATGCGTTCTGCGGCATAAAAATTGCCATGATCATAATAAAGTATTTCGCCAGTTCCTGCGCATCCAGATTGGTGTTATACAGCTTTGGGAAAAATGGTGCGACAATCAGCATGACTAATGCCACTCCAGTGCAGCACATAACAGAAAATGCAATCATCTTATTATCTGTATCTCTGGCCTTCTTCATATTTCCCGCGCCTAACAGCTGTCCCACTACAATGGCAACAGAGTCTCCCAAAGCGATGAATACGACATTAAAAACATTATTAATGGTATTTGCAATATTCTGTGCAGCTACTACGTTTAATCCCCGAATAGAATAGCACTGGGTAAGAATTGCCATTCCGGCTGCCCAGAGAGTCTCATTAAGCAGCAGCGGAGTTCCTTTGATCAAAATCTTCTTTGTTAAATTAGCTGGTACCTTCAGCGTACTGTAAAGCCCTTTGGCAAAAGGCATTTTCTCTGTGTGGGTATGTGACCATATAATTATAATTGCAGCCTCCACATAGCGGGAAAGAACAGTCGCAATAGCGGCTCCCTGTACCCCCAGCTCCGGAAAACCAAATTTACCATAAATAAGAAGATAGTTGAATACAAGATTCACAAGTACTGCAGTAACTCCCGCCTTCATAGGCTGAACAGTCTCTCCGCATTCGCGAAGGGTACTGGAGTATGCCTGACTGATCATAAATGGCGGCAATCCAATAAACATGATCCACAAATACTGCATTCCATATCTGCTCGTAGCCTCCAGCGCAGCTGCACTTCCTTCGCCTTTCAGATACATGCCGATCAGGTTTTCTCCTGAGCACATTAAAATCAATATTGTTATAATTGTGAGCGCAATTACCAGCCATAATTTGTAGCGAAATGTCTGGCGCACCCCTTCATGATCCTTCTGGCCTGCGTACTGAGCTGTAAAAATTCCAGCACCGGACACGCCTCCAAACAGACAAAGATTATATACAAAAAGAAGCTGATTTACAATGGCTGCCCCTGACATTTGCTCTGTGCCAATCCTTCCGATCATAATATTGTCCAGAAGACTGACAAAATTAGTGATACCATTCTGTATCATAATGGGTATTGCAATTGCAAGTACCATTTTGTAAAAGGCCTTATCTCCCAGAAATTTCTTCCGGAATCCAGGCTTAGTTACTGTGTTTTCCATTTATCGATTTCCCCCTTCATTTCCAAACTGTAAAACAGAATATTTGTTCTGTGATTACAGCGTGGTAGATACTAAGTTACTACATATTTTCAAATAATGCAATAGGTAAATGTAAACAAATGAGAAAATTTTGCAATAGAAACATACACACAAAAAAAACGATAACCAACCGGCTACCGTTTCCGTTCTGTACCTTCAAAACTACATACATGTTACATCCTAATGGAATCATTTTACCTCTGCGTGAGTCCGGCAGCCGCTTTGCAGCCGTCTTTCTCATTTCTTGGTCAAGCCCTCACCCTATTAGTAACAGTCAGCTCCGTGTGTTACCACACTTCCACCCCTGCCCTATCTACCTCGTCGTCTTCAAGGGGGTTTACTTCTTTCGAATGGGACATCTCATCTTGAGGGGGGCTTCACGCTTAGATGCCTTCAGCGTTT